>DAIOEQ010000055.1:2737-10812 GCA_036746215.1 Prevotella sp. | reverse complement strand
GACATTCGGGTTATTCGTGCTATTCGTTTCGCTGAAACATCAGGGATGTATCCGCGTCGACGTGTAGCCAGTTTTTCGGCTTCTCAGGAGGCGTTCGCCGGCGAAGGCGAGTAAGTACAAGCAGATAAGTCAAAAGGCCCGCAGAGCGAAAGAAAAAGGTTGAAAGGAGAGACTGAAAAGCCAAGAAAGTGAAAGGCAAAGCGAAAAAAGCCCCAAAAGGAACGACCATTATAGGGAAAAATACGTAAATTTGCACGTATGACAATCAAGGAAGCACAACAAGCGGTGGACCGCTGGATCAAGACCTACGGCGTGCGCTACTTCTCGGAACTGACCAACATGGCCGTGCTCACCGAGGAGGTGGGCGAGTTGGCGCGCGTCATGGCGCGCAAGTATGGCGACCAGAGTTTCAAGCCGGGCGAGAAAGACAACCTCAGCGAGGAGATGGCCGACATCCTGTGGGTGCTCTGCTGCCTGGCCAACCAGACGGGCGTGGACCTCACCGAGGCCTTCCGCCAGAGCGTCGAGAAGAAGACACGGCGCGACGCCGAGCGCCACAAGCGCAACCCCAAGCTGCAGCAACCGCCAACAGACAAGGAGCAGAAAGAACAAGAAAAGTAAAACATAATCGCAATCAATATGGGAATCATCAAGGAAAACGTGTCGAAAGACATACAGGCACAGAACGTTGCCAAGGAAGTGAACAAGAGCAAGGTGGAGCAAGCCTTCGAGAAATATGACCTCACGGTGGACGAGGCGGCCGTGCAAGCGGCCGTGAAGCACATCATCGCGGAGAAGGTGGCCGAGAACGACACTCGCGATGTCAAGAAGTTTCTGTTGGGCAGCGTGGAGCTCACGTCGCTCCACACCACCGACACCGAGGAGAGCATCCTGGCGATGGTGGAGAAGGTCAACAAGATGGACTCCACCCACCCCGACCTGCCTCACGTGGCCGCCGTGTGCGTGTTCCCCGTGTTCGTTAACCTCGTGCGCAACTCGCTGGAGGTCGACGGCGTGGAGATCACGAGCGTCTGCGGCAACTTCCCCTCATCCCAGAGCCGCATGGAGGTGAAGGTGGCCGAGACCCAGCTGGCCGTGGCCGACGGCGCCACCAACATCGACATCGTGCTGCCCGTGGGCAAGTTCCTGTCGGAGGACTACGAGGGCGTGGCCGACGACATCAACGAGATGAAGCAGGCCTGCGGCGACGTGCCGATGAAGGTGATCCTCGAGACCTGCGACCTCGGCAGCTTGAGCAACGTGAAGCGCGCGGCCATCCTGAGCATGTATGCCGGAGCCGACTACATCAAGACCTCCACGGGCAAGGAGAAGGCTGGCGCCACTCCCGAGGGCGTCTACGTGATGTGCCAAGCCATCAAGGAGTATTACGAGCAGACAGGCATCATGATCGGCCTCAAGCCCGCCGGCGGCATCAACACCACGATGGACGCCATCATCCTCTACACCATCGCCAAGGAGGTGCTGGGCGCCAAGTGGATGACCAACGAGATGTTCCGCCTGGGCACCAGCCGGCTGGCCACAAGCCTGCTGGAGGAGCTCAACGCCTGACCCAAGCGGCATGAGGGCCACCACCCCACCCTTGTCGGTGACGGCCCTTCTCGCCCTGTCGGAACGACCGAAAAAGAGGTAAAATAATCGGATAAGACAACGCTGGAGAATCGCGTATTTGCCACAACGATAGGTGTTGTGCGCAAATACGCGATTTTTCGTACTTTCACGCAAGTCATTGATATTAGGATAGTTACAAGAGAAAACGGCAAGGCAAGAGTTTTGCGCTGCCCCCCAGTGTCGCGATAGGTGCCCCATCGCGACGCGACAGCTATCCTCTCGTGGTCCCTCCTCTCACCCGACGCGTTTCCCTCAAGTATCTATGGAGACGCGATAGGTCATCTATCGCGCCATCATCAAAATTCAAATCTACGTTGTCAGGGGAAAAACAAACGCCAGGTGGGTCACCTGGCGACTATCCGCTCTCCAGAAGCACACCTTCGGGAGAGCCTGTTTTTTCAGAAAATAGATGACAAGCCTCGCAGGGCCGCCTGTCCGGCAAGATCGCGGCGCAAGGCGCGGCCGCCAGCCTGGAGCGTCTCCTGTGGCCCGTAGGTCACTTCTCACGCTCAATCACAAAGTCGAGATAGGCGCGCAGGCTACGCTTGAGGTCCTCGTCCTGCACGTCGCGCTCCACAAACGTCAGTGCCTCGGCATGAAGCTCCCACATGCGGCGCTCAGCATACTCGATGCCGCCATGCTCCTTGGTGAAGGCCACCAGACGGGCTATCTCGTCCTTGCTGACCGACCCGTCCTTCACCTTGTAGGCTATGTCAAGCATCTCCTGGTCATGGGTGCTGTTGAGGGCGTAGATGGCCGGCAAGGTGAGCTTTCCCTCAGCCATGTCGTTGCCTGTGGGCTTGCCGATGACTGACTGGTCATAATAGTCGAAGATGTCATCGCGTATCTGGAAGATCATGCCGAGGTTGCGGCCGAAGGTCTTGGCACTCTCTATCTCCTCCTCCTTGGCCCCGCCACTGAGCGTGCCGAGCGAGGCGCACGCCTCGAAGAGCGCCGCCGTCTTCTGCCTAATGACTTGATAGTAAGCTTCTTCCGAGATATCATGAGCATGGATGTTCGACAATTGCAGGATTTCGCCATTGGAGAGCGTGCGACCCAGCTCGGCCAGGTAGCGCACGATGGTCTCATTGTGCGTGTAGCTGATGTGGAGCAGCGCGGTGGAGAGGATGTAGTCGCCCACCAGCACGGCCACCTTGTTGTCATAGAGCTTGTTGACCGACTGCTGTCCGCGTCGCTCGGCACTCTCGTCGACCACGTCGTCGTGGACGAGCGAAGCCGTGTGGAGCAGCTCCAGGCCCACGGCCGCGTGCAGCGTGACATCGGTCACACGGCCCACACTCTTCGCCATGAGCAGGATGAGCATGGGGCGCATGCGCTTGCCCGCGCGCTGGCGGATGTGGTCGAGCGCCTGGCTGAGCAGACCGTCGGTGTGTGACAGCGAACGGTTGAAAAGCTCGATGAAGTCGGTCAGCTCCGACGTGATGGGTTGTTTGATGACTGATAGGTAATCCATGCCTGTTCTGAAATTTGTTACAAAAGTAACTATTTTATCGGGAAATATGGCAAAAATTTAGTAATTTTGACGTGAAAACAAGTATAAACCATGGAGAAACTGTTCCTCTTCGACGCATACGCCATCATCTTCCGATCCTACTATGCGTTTATCAACCGGCCCACCATCAACTCGAAGGGTCTCAACACGTCGGCCATCCTCGGCTTCTGCAACACGCTGAAGGAGATACTCGACAAGGAGAAGCCCACCTATGTCGGCGTGGCCTTCGACCACGGCAAGACCTTCCGCCACGAGGCTTTCCCACCCTACAAGGCCCAGCGCCAGGAGACACCTGAGGACATCAAGCTCTCAGTGCCCTACATCAAGGAGATCCTCCAGGCCATGCACATCCCCGTGCTCCAGGCCGACGGCTTCGAGGCCGACGATGTGATCGGCACCCTCGCCACCCAGGCGGGCAGCCAGGGCCTGGACACCTACATGCTGACGCCCGACAAGGACTACGGGCAACTCATCGGTCCCAACGTCAAGATGTTCCGCCCCCGTCACGGTGGTGGCTATGATGTCATCGGCGAGCAGGAGGTGCAGGAGAAGTATGGCATCGCCAGCGCCTCGCAGGTGGTGGACCTCTTGGCCCTCATGGGCGACTCAGCCGACAACTACCCGGGCTGCCCCGGCGTCGGGGAGAAGACCGCCGCCAAGCTCATCAACCAGTTTGGCTCCACCGAGGAGCTCATCAGCCACACCGACCAGCTGAAGGGCAAGATGCGCGAGAAGGTGGAGGGCGCCATCGACGACATCAAGATGTCGAAGTTCCTGGCGACCATCCGCACCGACGTGCCCATCACCCTCGACCTCGACCAACTGAAAGTGACGCCGCCCGATGAGGAAAAACTGCGCCAGGTGTTCGACCAACTTGAGTTTAAGCGGCTCGCCAACCGATTTCTTAACAAACCTGAAACAAAGCAAAAAACTGCTAATATCCAACTCGATTTATTTGCGTCAAACACGGGCGACGGGACAGGCGAGCCAAAAAACGCGCTGTTTTCGACCCTTAAAACGACACCTCACGAGTATCATCTTATTGATAATCAAGAGGATGCGGTCAGATTATATGATTTTTTAAGGACAAATAAAATTCTCTGTTTAGACACGGAGACCACTTCGACCAACGCGATAGAGGCCGAACTGGTCGGTCTGAGCTTTGCCGTGAAGGAAGGCGAGGCCTACTACGTGGCCATCCCCGCCGACCGCGAGGAAGCCCTCCGCAGGGTCGGCGTCTTCAAACCGCTCTATGAGGACGAGGGCATCCTGAAGGTCGGACAGAACATCAAGTACGACTATGAGGTGCTCCGCCACTACGACATCGACATCCAAGGACCGATGTTCGACACGATGCTCGCCCACTATGTGTTGCAGCCCGAGCTCCACCACAACATGGACGACATGGCCGAGACACTGCTCCACTACCAGACCGTGCACATCGAGCAACTGATAGGGCCGCGGGGCAAGGGCCAAAAGAACATGCGCGACCTGCAGCCCCAAGAAGTCTACGAATACGCGGCGGAAGACGCCGACATCACCCTCCGCCTGAAGAACGTGCTCGAACCCCGACTGAAGGAGGCCGGGGCGGAACACCTCTTCTGGGACATCGAGATGCCCCTGGTGAAGGTGCTGGCCGACATGGAGCTGAGCGGCGTCCGTCTCGACACCCGGCAGCTGCGCGCCACGCAGCAGACCTTCACCGAGCGCATGAACGCCTATGAGCGCCACGCCTACGAGGAGGCGGGCGAGACGTTCAACATCTCCTCGCCCAAGCAGGTCGGCGACATTCTCTTCGGCAAGATGCAACTGCTCGAGAAGCCCAAGCGCACGAAGACCGGGCAGTATGTCACCTCGGAGGAAGTGCTGCAACAGCTCCGCGGCAAGGCACCCATCGTGGACGACATCCTCAACTACCGTGGCATGAAGAAGCTCCTCGGAACCTACGTCGAGGCCCTGCCGAAGCTCGTCAACCCGCGGACCGGCCACATCCACACGTCGTTCAACCAGGCCATCACGTCCACCGGCCGCCTGTCGTCGTCGGACCCCAACCTGCAGAACATACCCGTGCGCGACGACGACGGCAAGGAGATACGCAAGTGTTTCGTGCCCGACGAGGGATGCCGCTGGTTCTCAGCCGACTACAGCCAGATAGAACTGCGCATCATGGCCCACCTCTCCGGCGATGAGAACATGATAGAGGCCTTCCGCGAGGGGCAGGACATCCACCGCGCCACGGCCGCGAAGATATGGAAGGAACCCATGGACCAGGTCACCGATGCTCAGCGCAAGAAGGCCAAGCAGGCCAACTTCGGCATCATCTACGGCATCACCGCCTTCGGCCTGTCGCAGCGCATGGACATCCCCACGGGCGAGGCGCGCCAACTTATCGACGACTACTTCAAGACCTTCCCCAAGGTACACCAGTACATGGAGGACGCCAAGCGCACGGCCCGCGAGAAGGGGTACGCCGAGACCATGTACGGGCGCCGCCGTTACCTGCCCGACATCAACTCGCACAACGCCACCGTGCGGGGCTTCGCCGAGCGCAACGCCATCAACGCCCCCATCCAGGGCTCAGAGGCCGACATCATCAAGCTGGCCATGATACGCATCTGGAGGCGCTTCCGGAAAGAAGGCATACGGTCCAAGATGATCCTGCAAGTGCACGACGAACTCAACTTCTCGGTCTATCCCGACGAAGCCGAGCGCGTGGAGCGCATTGTCATGGAGGAGATGCAAGGGGCAGCCACCCTGCAAGTGCCACTCACCGCCGATGCCGGCTGGGGCGACAACTGGCTGGAAGCCCACTAAACACGAAGCACCGCATAAGATGCCACATGAGATATAACATCACACATCTCGATATAACACGAAATATAACATAAGCTGCCTTATAACACTCAACACAAGACAGCCTCAGCAAAAAGAGGAGCCAGATAAAAGCGAAAGGCAAGAAAATTTAGTAACTTTGCACCTTGTAAATATAACAAACAGCAAGCCGCGCCGATGGTGCGGCCACCAATAAACGAAGATATTATGTCATTAAAATGTGGAATTGTGGGATTGCCCAACGTGGGAAAGTCCACGCTCTTCAACTGCCTGTCGAGCGCCAAGGCGCAGGCAGCCAACTTTCCTTTCTGCACCATCGAGCCCAACCTGGGCGTCATCACCGTGCCCGATGAGCGCCTCACCAAGCTGGCCGAAATCGTCCATCCGGGACGCATCGTGCCCGCCACGTGTGAGATTGTCGACATCGCCGGACTGGTGAAAGGCGCCAGCAAGGGCGAGGGACTCGGCAACAAGTTCCTCGGCAACATACGCGAGTGTGACGCCATAATACACGTCATACGCTGCTTCGACGACGACAACGTGGTGCGCGAGGGCGGCGCCCCCGTCGACCCCGTGTCCGACAAGGGCATCATCGACACCGAGCTGCAACTCAAGGACCTCGAGACCATCGAGGGACAACTGGCCAAGCAGGAGAAGATAGCCGCCACGGGCAACAAGGACGCCAAGGTGCTCGTCAACGTGCTGCACGCCTACAAGGAGGTGCTCGACAAGGGCATGAACGCACGCTCGGTGACCTTCGACGACAAGGAGGAACAACAGGCAGCCCATGATCTCTTTCTCCTGACCACCAAGCCCGTGCTCTACGTCTGCAACGTCGACGAGGGAAGCGCCAAGGAAGGCAACAAGTACAGCAAGCAAATCGAGGAGATTGCCAAGGAGGAAGGCGCCGAGGCCATGGTCATCGCCGCCAAGACCGAGGAGGACATCGCCTCGCTCGACACCTATGAGGACAAGAAACTCTTCCTCGACGAGCTCGGACTGGAGGAGAGCGGCGTCAACCGCCTCATCAAGAAAGCCTACCACCTGCTCAACCTGCAGACGTTCATCACCGCCGGAGAGATGGAGGTGAAAGCCTGGACGTTCCACAAGGGCTGGAAGGCTCCGCAATGCGCGGGCGTCATCCACACCGACTTCGAGAAGGGATTCATCCGCGCCGAGGTCATCAAGTATGACGACTACATGAAATACAAGACCGAGGCTGCCGTGCGCGACGCCGGTCTCCTGCACATCGAGGGCAAGGAATATGTGGTCGAGGACGGCGACATCATGCACTTCCGCTTCAACGTTTAAGTAGTCGGGACACCACAAAATCCACGCATTCGCACCATGCTTTACATCTATTGGAACCCCAGCGAGATCATCTTCCACATCGGGAGTTTCGGCGTCAGGTGGTATGCCACGTGCTGGCTCATCGGCCTGCTGCTGGGCTATCTGCTCATGCACCGCATCTATCGGGAGGAGAAGATCGCCGACGAGAAGTTCGACCCACTCTTCTTCTACATCTTCGTCGGCGTGCTGGTGGGCGCCCGGCTGGGCCACTGCCTGTTTTACCAGCCCGACTATTTCCTGTCGTCGGTCGACCATTTCATAGAGATGCTCGTCCCCATGCAGCACATGCCCGACGGCTCGTGGCACTACACGGGCTACGCCGGACTGGCCTCGCACGGCGGCGTGATAGGCATGCTCATCGGCATCTGGCTCTACTGCCGCCGCACCAAGGTACCCGGCTGGGTGGTGCTCGACAACATGGGCATCTGCTCGGGCATCACGGCGACATTCATCCGACTGGGAAACCTCATGAACTCGGAGATCATCGGCAAGGTGACCGACGTGCCCTGGGCCTTTGTCTTCGAACGCGTCGACGGCCTGCCGCGCCATCCCGGACAGCTCTATGAGGCCCTCACCTACCTCGTCATCTTCGCCGTCATCCTGACCCTCTACCGCAAGCATCGCGACAGGGTGGGCACAGGCTACTTCTTCGGCCTCTGCCTGACACTCATCTTCACCTGCCGTTTCTTTATCGAATACACCAAAGACATCCAGGTGGACTTCGAGGCGGGCATGCTCTTCGATATGGGAC
>DAIOEQ010000055.1:0-2727 GCA_036746215.1 Prevotella sp. | reverse complement strand
GCTCTCCGTGCCGTTCATCGCCATCGGTCTCTTCTGCATCTTCTGCAAGAGTGGCATGAAGAAACTCGGCGCCAAGCCCTGGAAGCAGGAATAGGAAAAAGGAAATCACACAAAAAGCGAAAGCCCCTCAAGGCTCGCCTTTTGCAGGTCAACAGGACCGCAAACGCAAAAGGAGAGCCTTGAGGGGCTTTTGCATTCACTCACAACGCACTTATTATCAGCCGCTTATGGGTTCCGCCAAGCGAACAGCGTACCCAAAGGCGTCCCGTTGGCGTTTGGCGAAACGGATGGCTCGTTGTAACTTTGCAACCGTCAATCGTTGTTCGGGACACCTATCCAAAACAACACACAACCTATCAGAAACAATATAAGTAACACCATAACGTCGTTCTTTGACATATTTCCATGGAATCAAAGACGGGCTTAAGCCCCCGCGGCGTCACCGCTACTGACTCTTGCCCGTCACGATCTTCTTGATCTCATTGAGCTTGTTGAGCGCCTCGACAGGCGTGAGGTTGTTGATGTCGAGGCCCAAAATCTCGTCACGGACCTGCGAGAGCACCGGGTCGTCGAGCTGGAAGATGCTCATCTGCACCCCGTCGCGACTCTCCGCCAGCTTCTCCGCCGTGGGCTTGCCCGCCGACCCCACCGTGGCGTTGTCGGCCTCAAGCTGCTTGAGGATGACCTGCGCCCGCTTGACGATGCTGCGCGGCATGCCCGCAATCTCGGCCACGTGGATGCCAAAAGAGTGCTCGGAACCGCCACGCACCAACTTGCGGAGGAAGATGACCTTGCCGTCGACCTCCTTCACCGACACATTGTAGTTCTTGATGCGCGGAAAGTTCTTCTCCATCTCGTTGAGCTCATGGTAGTGGGTGGCAAAGAGCGTGCGCGCACGAGCCTTCGGATGCTCATGGAGATACTCCACAATGGCCCAGGCGATGGATATGCCGTCATAGGTGGAGGTGCCCCGCCCGAGCTCATCGAAGAGCACAAGCGACCGCGGCGAGACATTGTTGAGGATGTCGGCTGCCTCCGTCATCTCCACCATGAAGGTCGATTCGCCCAACGAGAGGTTGTCGCTGGCACCCACGCGGGTGAATATCTTGTCCACCAAGCCTATTTTAGCGCGTTCTGCGGGCACGAAACATCCTATCTGGGCCAGCAGCACGACGAGCGCCGTTTGGCGCAGCAGGGCCGACTTTCCGGCCATGTTGGGACCCGTGATCATCATCACCTGCTGCTTCTCGGTGTCAAGATAGACGTCATTGGGCACATAGCGTTCGCCCAGGGGCATCTGTGTCTCGATGACCGGATGGCGCCCCTGCTGTATGTCGATGACGTCGCCATCGTCCACCTCGGGCCGCACGTAGAGGTTGTCTTCCGACACCTTGGCGAAGCTCAGGAGGCAGTCGATGTGGGCCAACACGTTGGCATCGATCTGGATCTGGGGGATGAACTCTTGCATGGCCACCACCAGTTCGGAGAACAGGCGGGCCTCAAGGTCCAGTATCTTCTCGTCGGCTCCCAGTATCTTCTCCTCGTATTCCTTCAGTTCCGGGGTGATGTAGCGCTCAGCCTGTGCCAGCGTCTGCTTGCGTATCCACGTCTCGGGCACCTTGTCCTTAAACGTGTTGCGCACCTCGAGGTAATAGCCGAAAACGTTGTTGAAGCCCACCTTGAGCGAGGAGATGCCCGTCTTCTCGGCCTCATCCTCCTGGATCTTGAGCAGATAGTCCTTGCCGTTGCGCGAGATGGAGCGCAGGTCGTCGAGCTCCGGGCTGTAGCCCGCGGCGATGACGTTGCCCTTGTTGACGAGCAACGGCGGGTCGGGTTGTATCTCCTTCTCGATGCGGTCGCGCAGGCTCTCACAGAGGTTGAGCTGCTCGCCCAGGCGGCGCAGGCTGTCGTTGTTGGCATAGAGACACGCCGACTTGATGGGCTGGACGGCCATCAAGGCGTGCTGGAGCTGCACGACCTCGCGCGGCGAGACCCTTCCGACGGCCACCTTGGATATGATGCGCTCCAAGTCGCCTATGTGGTGCAGTTGCTCATCGACCAGTTGGCGGAAGTCGGGACACTTGAAGAAATACTCCACCACGTCCTGCCGGTCGTTGATCTGGCGGACATCCTTCAGCGGAAAGACCATCCACCGCCGCAGCAGCCGCCCGCCCATGGGCGTCACCGTGCGGTCGATGACACCGAGAAGCGACGTGCCGTCCTCCTGCATGGGCTGCAGGAGCTCCAGGGAGCGGATGGTGAACTTGTCGAGCCGGACATACTTGTCCTCCTCGATACGCTTCAGCGAGGTGATGTGGTTGATGTGTGTGTGCTGCGTGAGCTCGAGATACTGCATGATAGCGCCTGAGGCAATGACACCCTCCTTGAGATGATCGACACCAAAGCCCTTGAGGTTCTTGGTGCCGAAATGCTTGAGGAGCTTCTGTCGCGCCGACTGTTCGGTGAAGACCCAGTCGTCGAGCTCGAAGACGCAATAGCGCGTCCCGAAGTAACGTTCGAAGTCGGCCTTGCGGTCGCGGTCATAGAGCACTTCCTTGGGTGAGAAGTTACCGAGCAATTTCTCCACGTAATCGTAGGACCCTTGCCCCGTCAGAAACTCGCCCGTCGATATGTCGAGAAAGCTGATGCCACACGCCGTCTTGCCGAAGTGGACAGCCGCGAGGAAGTTGTTCTCCTTGTAGTTGAGCACGTTGTCGCTCATGGCCA
>DAIOEQ010000054.1:0-11278 GCA_036746215.1 Prevotella sp. | reverse complement strand
GCGTAGCCTCCGCCAGGCAGGTCGACGATGGCGCGCCCTGTGGGATGGGTGGGCAGGTAGGCCGTGAGGCGAGCGCCTTCGGCAGATGTGAGCACGAAGCGGCGCGCGGTGGATGACTGTGGCGTGGGCTGTGCCGAGCATGACAGGCACAAGACCATTATGAACAAAGAAATGACGTGTTTCATGATATGCTGTTGATGGCTTGAAATTATGCGGGTTATGGATGGTTAGCGCTCTTCGGGTGCCACGGCGTTGCGCCATTCCTCCTCTGTCGCGCCGCTCATTTTCCTGGGTTTCTTGAGGTCGGCCCGCCGGGTGGTCTCCATGGGAATGGATGGACCTTGGTAGGCGAGGGTGCTCAGCTGGTTGCCGATAAGCAACCGCAGCCAGCGACCCGCCTCCGTGGAGATGCGGTGCTCTTCCCACACGGTGTAGAGCGGTTGGCCCTGGTGTGTGGCGTTGTGGCTGTCGTAGGCTTCACCATTGGCAAGCACCAAGTTGTCGGAAGTGTCGATGGAGAAGAATGCTTCCTCTTGGCTCGGTGTGTGCAGCGTCAACTTGCGGACGGGAATTCCAGACAAGTGGGCGTGCGGGTTGTCGCGCCGCTCCCTGATTTCCTTGTTCACGCGGCCATAGCGGCGGATGTCGCGTGGCACCCAGAAGATGCCCACTACCTTGTCTCGGCTGTAGGCCCGTGCCGCCGCTGTCAGGAGGATGAGGTTGCCTTCGCCCGCATCCACCACCTGGATGGTCTCGTCTTTCCTCATGTCAAGATACTCCTTCTGGGCGGCGTTCATCTCCCTTGTCGTGTCAAGAGAGACCACGGGATATGTGTCCGCAGGCTCGTTGGGTGTCCGCCCGACGGTTGCCGCCGAGACAGGGAGGGCAAAAGCCAGAGCCCCCAACAGCCAAGGGAGTCGGCGCAAGAATGCGCCTGTGTGATGATGCCTGTTTGTCATGGTTACGCTATTTGATTTTCTCGAGGAAGCTCACCTCGACAATGCGGAGCTCGGTCTTGCCCTTGGCCGAGGCGAAGCGGTCGAGCGCGTTGGCGTTGCCGCCCGCCAGTTCCTTCATGTCGCCCAGCTTGTTGCTGTCTTGGCTGGGTGCCAGCATCTTGATGGTCACGCGGTCGCTGCGCACGGGCTTGTCGATGGCGATGTGCACATGGCCGAGCGTGGGGTAGGTGAGTCCCTTCCACACCAAGCGCTTGCCTTCATAGACGGCGAGCGGATAGACCTTGTTGCGCCAGCCCGCCAACTTGATGACCACCTCGTCGACGCGCGCCTCGCGCTCCAGGACGAACGAGGCCCACGCGCCGGCTTTCGTGCCGTCGCTCTTCCACTCCGACTGTTCGTTGTCGTCGCAGGCCTTCTCGGCGTCTGTGGGGTTCGAGCCAACCTGGATGTGCGTCACACGCAACTCCTCGTTGACCTTCCGAAACGACGGTGTGGCTGGTGTCTCTCCCCGGCTCAGGTTGCAGGGCAACGTCAGCTGCGGCAGGTATCGGCTCACGCCGTCGTGTGTGTCGACAGGCTGCGTGCGCATCTCCACTGTGACGGGGCTCAAGCCGTTGGCGACTGCCGTGAGCGTGATGGTGCCGGCGTTGACCGTCGACCTGACCAAGGCGCGGTTGACACCGCACTCTACCGGCAGGTCGAGCGAGCGGATGTAGTTGTCAAAGGACGTGTTGGTCTCGGGGCCGTCGAGCATGCCTTGCTGTCCGTTGGCGGTGTTTTTCGAGTGTTGGAGTTGTGTGTCGCCTTGCGGACGGGCCAGTCCGCCGAGCCATTCGCCCTCGCCGCTGAGGTTGAAGTGTACCATGCGGTTGTCGAGCGGGCACCGTCGTCCCTCCTTGTCGACCACCTCAAACTGCACCAACGCCATGTCGGCACCGTCTGCCTTGAAGCCCTCGGGGTTGGCCGTGACCGTCACTTTCAGGTGGTGAGGTTCGCCCGTTGTCTCCAACGCGTGGCGGCTCACCTCCTTTCCGTCGCGATAGCTGACGGCCTCCAGTCTGCCTGGCGCAAAGGCGATGTCGCTGAAGGTGAACAGATACTGGTGGCTGCGCTGTCCCCATCCTAATGACTGGCCGTTGAGCAGCAGTTCCACCCTGTCGCCTGTCGACACCACGTACTTCGTGAGCCGTTGGCCCTTGGCATAGTTCCAGTGGCCGATGATGTGCGTGGCGTCGCGTTCGGGCGTCACCCATCCGTCCCACATCACCTGGTGGGCGAAGAAGGCCTCCTTGGGTATGCGCATGGCGTCGGTGACGCCACTCGACCGGTAGTTGGCCTCGCCCCGGTAGTGGGTGTTGGTGTCGGAGAAGACAATCTTCGCGCCACCGTCGTTGACGCGCCGTCCTGTGCCTGGGCGCTCGAGATAATAGTCGTGCCACGCCGTGACCATGCCCACGGCAAACTGGTCCATGTTGTGGTTGTAGTCGGTGGCGGGCGCGCCTCTGTAGAGCGGTCCGTCGCCTTCCTTGTGGTAGGGGTAGCTCCATTCGTCCCAGTACTTGCGCAGGCCCTCGTCACGGTGATATTCCATCATCCACATGGGCTTCCCCGCGCTCTTGTTCACATAGAGCATCTCGCCACCATACTCCGCCGCGTCGCTGTGGAGCATCTCGCGGCTGCCTATGGCGCGTCCTCCGTGTGGGTCGAAGGTGTCGCGTATGCGCTTCATCTCCGTCATGTGCTCCTCGGAGATGCCCTTGTTGCCACACTCATAGAAGAGGATGCTGGGGTTGTTGCGGTTGTAGATGATGGCATCGCGCATCAGCCCGGTGCGCTGTCGCCATCGGTCTCCCTCCACGTCACGCTCCGCGTCGCCGGCGGGCATGGCCTCGATGAGTCCCACGCGGTCGCAACTCTCCACGTCTTGTTTCCATGGCGCGACGTGCATCCACCTGACGAGGTTGCCGCCCGACTCCACCTGCAGGCGGTTGCTGTAGTCGGAGAGCCATGCGGGCACGCTCATGCCCACTCCGGGCCACTCGTTGCTGGTGCGCTGGGCGTAGCCGTGCATCATGATGGCGCGGTCGTTGAGCCATGTCATGCCGTCGCGGAAGGCCGTCTTTCGGAAGCCCGTGCGCAGGGTGTTGTCGTCGATGACCGTTCCGTCGTCGGCCACCAGTTGGGTGTGGACGGTGTAGAGATAGCCGTAGCCCCAGCTCCAGAAGTGGGCGTCGGCCAGCGGGCCCTCGGCGGAGACGGTGGCCGTCGAGCCTGGTGGGAGGGTATGGCGTGGCCCGTCGAAGCGTGCCACCTCACGCCCTTTGAGGTCGTAGACGACGCAGCGATAGCCGAACGTGCGCGCCACCGCGTCGTCGTTGCGCACCTCGCTCTCCGCGTGCACGGTGACCTTGCGCCCCGCGATGTCGTAGTTTTTTCCGTAGACGTAGACGCCTGTGGTGCCGAGGTTGGAGTAGAGGGGCAGGGTCTGGTAGAGTTTGCCTGTCGTGTGTAGCCACACGTTCTTGGGGATGCCGCCATAATTGGCGTTGAAGTTCTTGTCGTTCCATTGGTAACGGCTATTGGTGGAGCGCTCTCGGTAGGTCCATGAGCTGTTGACCCACACGGCCACCACGTTCTCACCCTCCCTGACAAAGGGCGTGAGATCCCATCCCGATGCCATGACGCCATTCTCCGTGAGGCCCAGGCTGTGGCCGTTGACGAAGACCTCCGCGCCAAAGCGCACGCCCTCGAGCTCCAGGAAAAACTTGCTGTTGGCCACGTCGTGCAGGGTGAAGTGCTTGCGATACCACATGATGGTGTCGCTCAGCTCATGTATGGGGACGCGAAAAGCCTCCGCCTCGTTCCAGGCGCGAGGCAGGGTGACCTGTTGCCAGGCGTGGTCGTCGTAGTCTGCGGCCTCGGCTCCGCGCATGTCGCCCAAGGCGAGCAGCCAGCCACTGTTGAAGTTGAGTTTCTGTCGGGCGCCGCCCCATGCCATCGCCGTCGGCAGGGCGAGCAGGCACCAACAGCATAGGATGAGAAGAGATAGCTTGTTGTGCATCGTTTGAATAGAACGGAGACAAATCGCCAGATGCTCAAAGGCACTGGCGGTTTGTCTCGCTATGGGTTGTTTGTTTGTCGCCGTGGCGTGCGGGCGGCAAGGCCCACTCGCATCGCCACGAGCGTCTGTTCACGTTCGGAGGAACTTGCGCTTAGCGCTTGTTCACCTTGTAAGTCCTTCCGTTCTCCTTCACCACATACACGCCGGCGGGAAGGTTCTCGAGCTTGTCGTTGACGCGCTTGCCGTCGATCGTGTAGATGAGGCGGCGCGACGAGCCGTCAGCGTTGACGCCATAGATGCCCGTGTTGACGGCGATCTTCAGCACGCCATTGGCCTCGCACAGTGCCGAGTCGTCCCACATCAGTCCGGCGGGCAGCGTGGGCAGGCTCACCTTGGGCTTTCCGGCAAACTTGCTGGCAGTCCAGAGCACGATGCTGTCGCCCACGGCGGGCGTGTAGCGGTCGCCCAACGTCACGATGACCGAGTCGTTGAGGGTCAGCGTTCCGCCCACTTCCAGGAACGAACGGCTGGTGCCCGTGTTGCGGTTGTTGGTGATGGTCAGCTCCAGCCGGCCTTTCGACAGCGTGACGTTGCCCTCCGTGCGTATGCAGCCATAGTGGTTGCCATAATAGGTTCCGGGCGCCAATGTGCCCCCGTTGACGGTGATGGCCTGCAGTTTGCCACGTCCTTGCACCCGTCCCGAGTCGGTGACGCTGACCAGAGCCGTTCCGGTGAGCAATGTCTTGAAGTTGTTGTCGTCGAGTCGCAGGTCACCGCCTGCGATGGTCACGGCGCCAATCTTGGGTTGCGCGCTGGCCGTTCCGATGTTCCAAACACCAGCTCCCACCTTGCGCACCTTGGCGCCGGTGATTTGCAGGGTGGCTGTCTTCAGCATGTCCTCGTTGAGCGCGCCGATGGTCAGCAGGCCCGTACCGTTGATGGTGCCCTCGCCCTTGACATGACCGATGGCCATGGAGTAGCTTCCGGCCTCAAAGGTCGTTCCTGCGCTCACCTGCAAGGTGGCCTTGGGAAGGCCGTATCCGTTGTTCCACGAGAAGCTCGGCCCATAGGTGCTGCGCTGCTCCATTCCGGCCACTATGGTGCCCTCGAAGGCGCTCCAGTCGCCGCTGAGCGTGTTGCGCGGCCCGGCAGCGTAGACATAGAACGAGCCTTGTCCGAGCAATTTGCCCTTGTAGTCGCATCGGGGATCCATCCAGAAGTTGCCCGATATCTTCTCCGGGACCACGAAGGTCGCGCTGTTGGTGCTGTAAGAGCCCATGGTGTTGCTGTCATAGACCTTGGCTCCCGTTCCTGCGAAGCGCACGGTGTCGGCGTTGGTGCCGTCGAAGAGGTTCACCGTTCCGCGCTCCACGTTGAGGCATCTCAGCGAGCTGGCTCCACCGAGCGTCAGTGTGCCCGTGCCGCGCTTGGTGATGGCGTGGCGTCCGTTGGTCGAAGCCAGGCCCGTGTTGGCCGTGAGCGTGGCGTTGGTCGCCACGTCGATGGCCGCGTCATCGCTGGCCACGCGGATGACTTGGTTGGTGACGGAGTTGGCCGTGACGCCCAGCGTGGCGTTGCCCGACAGTTCGATGCGGTTGCTGACGCCGCCCAGCGCGCCATACTCCTGTCCGACGTTGTTGGCCAGACTGCTGACGTTGAGCTTGCCGCCCATGACACGCACCGTACCCACGAAGCGGTTCACGTTGTTGATGTTGACCGCACCCTCGCCCGTCTTGGTGAGGTCGGCGGTGCCGATGATGCTGTCTCCCGTGAGGGTATAGTTGAGCGAGTCGTTCTCAAAGTTCAGTCCGCTTACCTTCACCGGCTGCTTGATGGTGATGTCGGTGCGCTTGGCCTCGTCGCCGAAGGTCACCTGGTCGCCGCTGACAAACTTGTCCTTCAGTCCGCCCACGGTGAAGTTCTCCGTGGTCAACTGGTCCCAGTTGCCGTCCACGTCGCCCTGCCATTCCACGGCTGCGGCGTCGCGCTGGTCGGCGATGGTGATGTAAATCTTGCCGTCGGCCACGCTGAGCGCGGCCTTCTGGTTGTTGATGCCGTCGATGGTGATGTCCGCGATGTCGCCCTTGATGTCGGCCACGTCGGCCAGCTCGTAGGTGCCGGCCTCCAGGCGGTCCTTGCCGTTGAGGTAGGTGGGATGAATCTCAAACACCGGCGCGTTGTATTGCGGGCCTTGGCTCCAGTCCTTCTTCTCGATGACGAGCGTCTTGGCGATGAGCTTGTCGGCCGTCTTGGTGTTGTCATCGATGTCGAACACCACGCGCGCGCCGAAGCCGAGCTTCAGCGAGTCGACGGTGACCGTGCCCACATGGCTGTCGCTGCCGGGGCGCAGGATGGCTCCGTAGTCCATGCTGACGCCCGCCTGGAAGTTGCCGCCGTCGGAGTTGAGCTCTGCGAAACGGTTGAGCCACACGTGCGAATGCTGCATCGTGCCGTCGAAGCGCAACGTGCCAAACCACACGTCAGTCGGTCCCGTGTAGGTCTGCGTGACGGCGGGCATGACGAGCGTTCCCTCGCCCTGCTTGGTGACGCGCGTGGCGCCCGAGAAGGCGGCGCCCGTCAGCGTGTGCGTGTAGTAAGCGGTGGTGATGTTCTTGTTGTTGTCGTGTCCCTGTGTCCATGAGGGCGCCACGTCGAAGAACACCTCAGGCTGTGCGCCCTCGGCCACGGTGGCCGTCATGTCGCCCGTCTCGGCCATGATGACCTGCTTGCCGTTGAGGTCGGTCGAGATGGCGCCACCGTTCTTGATTTCGGTCTTGCCGTTGGTGGTCTCAGGAGGTGGCGCCACGGTGATGTCCTCAAGCTCGCCTACGAAGTAGGAGACGTGAGGTGGCTGGTTGTAGCCGTTCATCTGCGTCTGCATGGCGTTGCGGTATTGCTTGTCCGAGAGCAGCGTGGCCATGCGATACTTGGTGGGTATGTTGGTGGTGTAGATGCGCATGTCGCCCGCCTCGGTGCGTGCCACGATCTCCTCGCGCCAGTCGCCGAAGATGTCGGCCTGCAGGCAGGGCGTGGCCTTGGTGCCGTTGTTGGTCAGCGCGCCCGGCAGCGTGATGGCCGTCTGGTCCTCATACTTGTGTATGCTGACGGCGTTGTTGTCCTCGTCGAGGAGGTCGCCGTCCCAGTAGATGCGGAACACGTTGCCATACCAGTAGCCGCTGGGCAGTCCCTCGGCGTGCTTGGCCGTGACGGCGCTGATGGCCTGGTCGTGGTTTGACGAGCCGATGGCGCCCGGCACGCGGTTGGTGAAGTTGGCGAACATGCAGCGGCCGTCGTCGCCGCCACCCGCGAGGCGGTAGAGAATCTTCGATGTCGTGGCGTCGCGATAGTTGTTGGCCGGCTGTGTCTCGTTGCAGGCATAGACCTGCAAGCCCTTGCGGTAGGGGTCAAACTGCCCCACGTGGTGCGCGTCGCCATGGCCGAGGCCTGAGGTTGACAGGCCGTGTCCGTTGTCGTCGATGACCATGGAGCCGAAGACGATCTCGTCGCGTCCGTCGAGGTCCACGTCGGCGATGGTGTAGTTGTGGTATCCCTGTCCGTACCAGGCCGAGCCGGGGTTGTTGTTGTTCCAGCGCCAGCGCACGGAGAGCTGGTGTGTCTTCGGGTCCACGTCGAGGGCGATCATCTTGTGGCGCGTGTAGATGCCTCGCGCCAGGAAGATGCTGGGCTTGCGCCCGTCGAGATAGGGCGCGCCGAAGAAGAACTTCATGGCCCTGTGGCCGTAGCCGTCGCCCCACGCTGCGTTGAGGTCGCTCTCGCCCGTCTCAAAACGCTTCAGCGGGAAGTCCTCGACGACATAGGGCTTACCCGTCTGGCCGTTCAGGTAGACCAGGTACTCGTTGCCCTTGCAGAGGAAGTTGTAGATGCTGCCGCGGTAGTCTTTCTTGGCGTCGCCCACGGTGTAGGTGGTGCCGTCGGCCAGGTGTATGACGCTGTTGTCCTGCAGGCGCGCCACACACTCCGCCTTTCCGTCGCCGTCCCAGTCGTAGGCCATGATGTTGATTTCGTTCTGCTGGAAGTCCCACATGTTGGGTCCGCAGTCGATCCACCAGAGCAGCGTGCCGTCGAGCTTCTGCACCTCGATGCGCGCGAAGTCTTTCTGCGTGGTGTTGTTGGGGTCCTGCTCGGTGTAGAGCTGCTTGGTGATGAGCTCCATCTCGCCGTCGCCGTCCACGTCGCCGATGGTGGCGTCGTTGGGCTCATACTTGTTGGAGATGTCGGTCTTGCCGTCGTTGGAGATGCGCTTGGGCTTCTTCACCTCCAGCCAGTTGTTCTGGAGGTTGCGGCCCACCTTGCTGGCCGCGCCCTCCTGTCCGGCGTGCACCGCCTTGACGGTGTACTGGCTCGCGAGGGTGCCGTTGGGGTCGGTGTAGTTGGAGACGGTGAGCGGCTTGTCGTTCACCTTCACGCCGTCGCGGTAGAGGTCGTAGGTGGTGCCGTAGTACTCGTCGGCGTTGATGCGCCAGGAGCAATACATGCCACCCGCCTGTTTCACGGCGATCAGTCCGCGGTCGAGGTTGTCAAACTGCCTCTGGGCATAGCCCGTCAGCGAGCTGAGCGCCATCAGGAGCGTCACTGGAATGATTCGTTTTCTCATTGCTTTTTAGGTAGATTGTTGTTATTTGTTGCAAAGTTAGTGTTTTTTCCGCAGACGGCCAAAGCGCCTTCCGGCGTCCGTCGGCTTTGTCAGTTGCCGTCGGGCTTGGCCGTCTCGTAGATGGGCGCCGGATACCAGGTGAAGGCCTTGGCGTCGTCGGGCCTGGAGGGGTCGAAGTCTTTCCAGTCGGCGCGCAGGTGGCTGGCGATGGGCAGGCCGAGCTGCTTGATGCCCATGACCACCATCTTGGCCACCTCGTAGGCCCCGTAGGGGTTGAAGTGGGTGTTGTCGGCCAGGGGCTTGGCCTGTCCGGGGAACGTGTTGGCGGGGTAGTGCACGAGGGCCTGCGTGCTGCCGTCGTAGCCGAGCGTCTCGAAGAAGGTGCGCGTCATGTCGTGCAGTTCGATGACGGGCACGCCCTCACGCCGTGCCACGGCGCGCATCGCGTCGGGATAGTCGCCGTGGGTCTCGATGATGTGCCGGTGGGCCTTGTCGAAGGCGCGCCGCTGCGTGGGCGTGCAGAAGATGATGGTGCCGCCCCGCTGGCGCACGCGGTCGATGAAGACCTTGAGGTTGTAGCTGAAGTTGTACCAGGCGCCCGAGCCGGCCGCGCGCTCTTTCTGGTCGTTGTGGCCAAACTCGCAGAACACGTAGTCGCCGCGGCGGAGGTGGGCCAGGATGTAGTCGAGGCGGCCCTGCGCCAGAAAGGAGCCTGCCGTGAGACCGCTCTCGGCGAGGTTGCACACGGCGACGCCCTCATCCCACCAGCGCGGGAACATCTGTCCCCACGAGGCCCAGGGCTCGCGGCTCTGGTCGACCACCGTCGAGTTGCCGCAGAGGAAGAGCGTGGTGGCCGTGGTGTCGGGGTCGATGACGATGCGGCTCACGGCGGGCTGCGCGCCGTTGAACTCAAGGGTGAGGCGGTCGTCCCAGTGGAGGTAGTCGCGCTCGCGGTCCTTGATGCGCACGCTGTGGCGGTCGTCGATGCGCGGGCTGCGCTTGTTGACCGTGAAGGTCACCGTGCGCCGCTCGCGGCGGCGTGTGGCGACGGGGTCCTCCAGCAGGCGGCGGTTCTCGGCGCGCACGGTGGTCACGGCGGCGTGGCTACGGCTGCCGAGGGTGACGCTGACGCGGTAGTTGCCGTCGGGCACCTTCACGCTGAAGAAGAACGGCGCCTTGCCGCCCTTCGCGGGCGAGGCCGTCACGTCGTAGCCGTAGCCCGTGGCGTCGGTGTAGCGGGGCTGCGGGCGCGTCATGTCTAAGTCGAAGTGCTGGGCCCGGGCCTGCGGCGAGGCCAACAGGAGGAGCGCATATAATAATAGGTGTTTCATGTTCATGTGCTGTGTGGGTGGGGCGTGTCGGGTCAGAGCTTGGCGCCGTTGACCTTCACGTCGGCTACTTTCGCCCCGGCGATGACGGTGGGGTCGAAGGCGCCCCGCTTGTTGGTCACGTCGATGTGGGAGAAGGAGAAGTCGCGCAACTGGTATTTGTCCGACAGGCCGACGTCGAAGAAGTTGTCGCAGTCCATGCGGATGTCCGTGATGCGGATGTCGTGGCAGGTGGAGAGGGGCATGTCCTTGCGGTCACCGGGCTTGAAGAATTGTGTCCACGGCCTCACCACGAGAAACGAGCGCGTGCGGCCGGTGACGCCCTCGACGCTCACAAACTCATAGCGCTGTGGCGTGTCGGGGCGCATCTTCAGCCAGAGCACGCGGTCGACGCTGCCGGCGTGGCAGTCGCGCAACACGATGTTGTGGTCCTCGAGGCTCTCCGAGCCGAGCGTGAGACAGCCGTGCACCGTGCCGTAGCGGCACCGCTCGATGAGGATGTTGCGGTTGGGCCCGTTGGTGGTGTCGCGGTCGGCCCACGTGCCCTTGCCGCCCTTCAGCGCCACGGCGTCGTCGTTGACGCTCATGTAGCAGCCGCTGACCAGCACGTCGTGGCAGACATCGATGTCGATGGCGTCGGTCGACGGGGCCTTGAGGCCCTCGGTGGGCGAGTAGATGTGTGCGCGGAGGTAGCGCACGTGGTGACTCTTGTAGAGGTGGTTGGTCCAAAACGGGCTGTTCTCCAGCCGTATGTCTTGCACGGTGACATTGCTCGAGTGGGAGATGTATACGAGGCGGGGGCGCTGCTCGTCCTTGTTGGTGCACTGCGGGTTCCACTGCCGGCGCAGCCAGAACTGTCGCCAGTAGTGGTGGCCGTTGCCGTCGATGGTGCCGGGGCCGCTGATGACAAAGCCGTCGAGGCCGTCGGCGTTGACGAGCGCGGCGTAGTAGCTGCAGGTCTCGCCCTCGATGCGCGTGGTGCGGATGTCGAAGTCCTCGATGCGGTCGGAGCCTTTCAGGCGGCCGCCGCGCTCCACGAGCAGGTGCGTGCCCTGGCGGAAGTAGAGGCTGCCCGAGAGGAAGGTGCCCCGCGGGATGACCACCACGCCGCCGCCCTCACGGGCGCAACGGTCGATGACCGCCTGCAGGGCGCGCGTCTGCACGCGGGTGGAGTCGGTCGTGACGCCATAGTCGGTGACCACGTAGCGACGGCCCTGCTGGCTCATGTCGACCGACGTGGTGTCGGCAAACCAGGGGCTCATCTCGGTGCCGTCGGGCCACAACCGCTTCTTCTTCGCGGCCGTGAGACTGGCGG
>DAIOEQ010000053.1:8105-11427 GCA_036746215.1 Prevotella sp. | reverse complement strand
ACGAGCCATTGAGGCTCAATTTTATTGCAAATGACTTTGTCAATTCATTTGTAATATGTATATTTGTGCCAAATAAGAGGCACAAGGATATGACAAACATCAACAACCGAAAACTACCGGCTGGTATCCAGTCGTTCAAGGTCATTAGAGAGCAAGGTTATCTCTATGTGGACAAGACCGACATTGTTTGGAAATTGGCGCATGGTTATAAGTACAACTACTTGAGCCGTCCGCGCCGTTTCGGTAAGTCATTGCTTGTCGACACATTGAAGCATTATCTTGAAGGCAGGCAGGACCTTTTCGAGGGATTGAAAATCATGCAGTTGGAGAAAGAGTGGAAGCGCCATCCCGTCATCCGTCTTGACATGAGCCGTGGTGGTGCCTCGGCGGAAACGCTGCGCTCTTATCTGAACTTGTGTTTCAAGGATTACGAGGAGCAGTATGCCATAACTCCCGTCCCAACCGCCCAACTTGCCGATCGTTTCCATGCCATCATCGTCGCCGCCCGCAAACAGACAGGCTTGCCGGTGGCCATCCTTATCGACGAGTATGACGCCCCGCTTCAACACTCGTGGCACACGCCCGAGCACGCCGGCTGCACAGAGGTCTATCGTGAGGTGTTTGCCATTCTGAAAGCCGATGATGAGTATGAGCGGCTGGTGTTCATCACGGGCATCACCAAGTTCACGCAGATATCCTTGTTCTCCGTCTTGAACAACCTGACCAACATTAGTTTCCTACCCGAGTATGCCGCCATCTGTGGCATCACGGAGCAGGAGATAGCCGACAACTTCAAACCCGAGCTGGAGAGAATGGGAGAGGAGAATGGATGGACGCTGCAGCAGACTCACGACCGTCTAAAGGATTATTATGATGGTTACCACTTCAGTCGCCGCAACATGGTGGACGTATACAATCCTTTCAGTCTCGTCAATGCTTTGGACACCCAAGAGCTCCGTAACTTTTGGGCCGCATCGGGTGCCACGTCCATGCTTCCCAAGTTTGTCGACAACATGGAGCTCCGCCTGAAAAACTTCGAGCGCTGCCGTATCTTGCGCAACACTCTGGAGACGTCAGACGTCACGGGGGGAGGAGCTGAGCTGTTCCTTTACCAGTCGGGCTATCTCACCATCAAAGACTGCGATGAGTTTGGCTATACGCTCGGATTTCCCAACGAGGAGGTGAAGCAGGCACTCTACGAATTGGTGCTCCCAGCCTTGACCTTGAGAGCGGAAAGCGACATCCAGTCCGTACAAGCCAACTTGTATGCCCAATTGGGTACAGGCCAGGTGGACGAGGCCATGAAGTCGCTCAAGGCCCTCGTTGCCGACGTGCCTTATAGCAATAAGAAACTGGCGTCGATGGACATGGAGGAGCGCTACCGCCTTATCATCAGCACCATCTTCAACGCCATCGGCCTGAAGGTGGAGGTGGAGCGCATGCTCGCTACGGGGCGTGTGGACATAGTCGCGCAGACCTCACGCTACATCTATGTCATCGAGCTCAAGCTGCGCAACAACGGAGGCAAGGAGGCCGCCGTGCGACAAATCCGGGACCGCCAATACCTCGAACCGTTCCAGGCAGGCAAGCGCCAGACCATCGGCTTGGGGATTGAGCTTGACGAGATGGGCAAAGGACTCTTGGACTGGGAAAGGGCTTAGGATAGTTCACACACACACATAACTGCTATGTCGCACAAATTGTTTATGTCGCTTTTGGTTTGGCTTGTTTGTTCTGCAAGCTATGCCCAAACCCGTCTCACTGATTGGGTGAACTTTGATGTGGCAAAGGGGAATATATCGAGGATTGGGAGATAGCGTGAACGGTCACGTGACGGGGAAGTCCTCGATTTGTCACCTCTTTTCTGAAAAAAGCCCCACCTCCGAAGGGATGCGTTTAGCGGGTGGAAAAGGGGTAGGGGGCTTGCGCACGGTGGGCGACAGGCCCGAAAAAGAGAAACGGCGGGCGACAGGCCTCAACATTCGATAGCTATCGAGACGCGTCAAGTGACGAGACGCGTCTCGATGGCTGCCGAGTCGAAGCACGATTAGGCATCTATTGAGACACGATTAGGCATCTTCTTCCAGTTTTTTTGATGTGGGAAGAAAAATAAAAACCAAGAAATTTGTGTAAGGTGCAGAGTTATAGTGATTTACGTTAGCATTGAAAAAGAGCGCGTATTTGCGGGTAACCATGCTTGCGCTGGCCGCGACGCCATTCTCAGAAGACTTCTTGTTCGTTTTTTTTGTGCCAAGTCCGAATGGCACGCACGAAGATATCTTTTTTCGCGCATGGGTTCCACGGCTTCCGCGGACTTCATGTCGCTATGCGATGATATGTCCGATCTCTCTATGTCAACATGACATTGGTGATGTCAAGTGCAGGCAAAAGCGAGAAAAACAGAGTGCGGCTTGCCATTTTTTCGGTGTCGGGGACATAAGCCTTTCATTTTTTCCGTATTGCGCCATTCTGTTAGGACGGCACGGCCATAGTGCGTACCTTTGCACCAGAAGAATTGAGAGAGCTGAGGCAATGTTTTCAGGAACACATCATTTCAGCAACACTTTTCCGGAGTGCGAGGATCACATTCGTTTACACACATATAACAACAATTTTTAAAAAGTATCAGACATGAAGAAAGCACTTACCCTACTTATTGCCATCGCCGCCGCAACAGTGGCCCTGGCCAAGAACGAGGCATCAGTCAACATCACCGTGAAGACGTCGAAGGTCTGTCGAATGTTGGTTCAGACATGGGCTGATGCTTACATGCGCGACAATCCCAACACACACATAGCCGTGGTGGACCTCAAGGCCGACCAGCCTTCCGACCTCGTGGTAGACGCCGACAGCGGCACCGATGACAGCCAGTCGGCCACGGTGGCCCGCTACCTCCTGCTGCCCGTCACCACCCAGGAGAACCCCGTGGCCGACGACCTGCAGAAGCGGCAACTCTCACAGTATGACCTGCAGCAGCTCTACTTCACCCAAGACCCCTACGCCGAGGAGGACGATGAGGAGCCGAGCGCCAAGCGCAAGCAGCTGATAGAGAGCGTCACCGTCTACAGCGGCAACCGCCAGAACAGCGCGGCCGAGCATTTCGCCCTCTTCGGCCACAAACCGTCAGACCTGCGCGGACGCCGCATCAGTGGCGACGACATCTACCTGCTCTCGGCCATCGAGCGCGACAGCACCGGCATCACCGTGGGCAACGTGGCCTACCTCTACGACACGGCCAAGCGCTCCCTTCGCCAGGGCCTCCTCGTGTTGCCCCTGAAGCTGAGCAAGGAACAGCGCCAGGCCGTCGAGAGCCGCGACCTCG
>DAIOEQ010000053.1:3177-7968 GCA_036746215.1 Prevotella sp. | reverse complement strand
CAATGGGTGCAGACCGACGGACAGCAATACAACAACCGCGCCGGCTTCCTGCGCTCGGGCCATGCCGCAAGCGCCGCCGTGGCGCACGACGACGCGAGCATCGTGGCCTCGGCCAGGTGACCACGCGGCGCGCCGACCTTCTCCGCAGGCGCTGATGGCCATAGGCGCCCAGTGCCTGCCCATCACAACACAACCACAAAAACAACATTCGGATGACAAGACCATTACACATATTGGTCGCCCTGACGCTCACTGCCGGGGCGGCAAGCCCGAGCCATGCCCAAGCCGTGAAGGGCTCGGCCACAAAGACCATAACGACAAGCGCGCAAAGCGCGAGAGGATCCGTCATACAGGGCACGGTGCGTGACGCGGCGACAGGCGAGCCCGTGACGGGAGCCTCCATCAAGGTGCAGGGCGACAAGGGCGGCACCCTGACCGACATCGACGGCCACTTCACCATCAAGGCCAAGCAGCTGCCCGCCACGCTTGTCGTGAACTTCGTGGGCTACCGCAAGCTCACCTATGACGTCTACGACACTGACGAGCCACTGACCATAGACCTCACCGAAGACCATGTGGCCATCAACGAGGTGGTGGTGCTGGGCTACGGCACACAGAACCGCAAGCAACTCACAGGCTCGGTGGCCAAGCTCAAGCCGCAGGAGCAGCTCAAGACAGCCACGAGCGTCAATGACGTGCTGGGCGGAGCGGTGTCGGGCCTCAACATATCGCAGTCGTCGGGACAGCCCGGCGCGGCGTCCTCGGTGCGCATACGTGGCGGCAACTCCATCACCGGCGGCAACGAGCCGCTCTACGTCATCGATGGCGTGCTGGTCTACAACAACGACGACGCCACCCAGACAGGCGTGGGACGCTCGGCCAGCACCTTCGACCCGCTGGCCACCGTCAACCCCTCCGACATCGAGTCGATAGAGGTGCTCAAGGACGTGTCGGCCACCGCCATCTACGGCTCGCGCGGCGCCAACGGCGTGATCATCGTGACCACCAAGCAGGGCAAGGCGGGCAAGCCCCACATAGAGTATGGCTACAGCGTGGGCGTGTCGGCCCTGCACAAGAAGCTCAGCCTGCTCGACGCCCGCCAGTGGGGCGAACTCTACCTGGAGATAGCGACCGACGCGCAGAAGAAGGCCACGGGAGTCACGCCCGAGGTGGTGAGCGCCTGGGGCAAGGGCTACGACTGGCAGGATGCCTACTTCCACACGGCCGTCACCCAGCAACACCAGTTGTCGGTGAGCGGAGGCTCCGACAAGGAACACTACCTGCTGTCGGCCAACTACACCGACCAGGACGGCATCGTGCGCGGCACCGACTTCACCCGCTACGGCGCGCGCCTCAACTACAGCCGCGACCTCTTCAGCAATTTCACCGTGGGGACCACCGTCAACGTGTCGAAGAGCGCGCAGAACGGCCTTTCCACTTTCCAGAACACGGTGAACGGCCTGAGCGGACAGCTGGAGCAGGCACTGCGCACATCGCCCGCGGTGCCCATACGCGATGAGAACGGCGCGTGGAACTATGCCAACCCCTTCGAGGCGGGCGACCTGGTGAAGAGCGGAGGCATCACGCCCAACGCCATCGCCGAGCAACAAACCGTCACGTCGCTCACCAAGGTGAACACGTTCCTGGGCACCCTCAGCGCCACCTACAAGCCCGTGAAGGGCCTCACGCTCAAGGTGCAAGGATCGTCACACATCATACACACCAACCAGGACTTCTACTCGCCATCGTCGGCCACGGTGGGCTTCTTCAGCAACGGCTATGGCTCGGTGGGCAGCAAGACCTGGGAGAGCGACCAGCTGGAGGCCACCGCCAACTATCGCAAGGTGCTGGGCGAGGTGCATGAGCTGGAGGTGCTGGGAGGCTTCACCACGCAGACCACGAAGAGCGAGAGCGTCGTGGCCGCCGCCGCCGACTTTGCCAACGACAACCTGGGCTACCACTCGCTGCAGTCGGGAGCGCAGCGCGTGGCGCCCGTCACCGAGAGCGTGAAGAGCACGCTCAACTCCTTTATCGGTCGCGTGAACTACACGCTCCTGGGCCGTTACAACCTCACCGCCACGTTGCGCGCCGATGGCTCCAGCCGCTTCGCCGACAACCACAAGTGGGGCTACTTCCCCTCCATCGGCGCGTCGTGGAACATCAGCGACGAGCCGTTCCTGAAAGCGGCGCGTCACAGCTTGGGCTCGCTGAAGCTGCGCGCCAGTTACGGCACGGTGGGCAACCAGGAGATAGGCGACTACCAATTCCTGTCGAAGTATGCCAGCACGTTAGGCTACTACTACTTCAACGGCACGCTGGCCACCGGCTACTACCGCTCATCGCTGGCTAACGCCGACCTGAAGTGGGAGACGACGTGCTCCTTCAACGTGGGCGTCGACTGGTCGCTCCTCGGCGGACGGCTCGCCATCACCGCCGACTATTATGTGAAGAAGACCTCAGACCTGCTCGTGGACATCGCCGTGGAGCAGACCACGGGCTTCTCCTCGCAGCTCCGCAATGTGGGCAACGTGAGCAACAGCGGCATAGAGCTGTCCGTGAACGCCACGCCCATACAGCGCAAGCGTCTCACCTGGACAGTGTATGCCAACGCGGCCCACAACAAGAACAAGGTGACCAGCCTGGGCGGCGGACAGACACAGATCATCAACTCCAACCAGACCATCATCCGCGTGGGTGAGCCGCTCGGCTCCTTCTACGGATGGGTGTTCGACGGACTGGTGCAGAAGGGACAGGAACTGAGCAAGGTGCCCGTGCCCGTGACGAAGACCAACGTGGAGTATGGCGACGCCAAGTTTGTCGACCAGAACCACGATGGTCAGATAGACCAGGAGGGCGACCGCGTGGTGCTGGGCAACACCCAACCCAAGCTGGTCTACGGCTTCGGCTCGTCGCTCCGTGTCCGCCGCTTCGACATCAGCTTCCAGTTCCAGGGGTCCTATGGCAACAAGCTCTACAACCGCCTGCGCCAGTCGCTCGAGACCCCGTCGACCAGTTACAACGTGTCGACGGCCCTGCTGGACCGATGGACCGAGGACCACACCGAGACGCTCGTGCCCAAGGCCACGGCCAAGGTGAGCTACACGAGCTATCTCGACAGCCGCTATGTGGAGAGCGCCAGTTACCTGCGCCTCAAGAACCTGCAGGTGGGCTACACGCTGCCCGTCAGGCTGGCCCTCAGGCAGAAGCTCACGGTCAACATCTACGCCTCGGCGCAGAACCTCATCACCTTCACGCCCTACAAGGGCTACGACCCCGAGTTCTCGGGAGCTGTCGACAACGGCATCTACCCCAGCGCGCGCTCCTTCCTGTTTGGGGTGAAGATAGCGTATTAGGCAACCAAGCCATGACTTTTTCTTATGTAAAAAAGAACACACCATGAACAAGATAACCACAATCATACTCTCTGGCGCCACGCTGCTGCTCGCGTCGTGCGCCGACCTCAGCCTGTCGCCCGAATCGGAAAACTCCGACGCCAGCCTGCCACAGAACGACGCCGACGCCATCGCCCTCGTGACACCGCCCTACGCCACCAACACGCTGCTCAGCACCAAGTATGCCTACATGTCCGACCTCGTGACCGAGACCACCGTGTCGGGCGAGAACCCGAATGGCGGCGGAGGCATGCTCGGACTGCTGAAGTGGGACGGCACCAACGACAACATCACAAGCGTGTGGCGCTACTCCTACCAGTCGATCGCACAGGCCAACGACGCCATCGACAAGGTGGGCGCGTCGCGCCACGTGAGCGAGGCCATCAGGCGCCGCGTGGTGGGTGAGGCCAAGTTTCTGAGGGCCTACTATTACTTCTACCTTGTGCAGTTCTTTGGTCCCGTGCCCCTGGTGCTCACGCCCGATGGCGGGCGAAACGCCACCCGTGCCGACGAGCACACCGTGTATGCGCAGATAGCGGCCGACCTGACTGACGCGGCCGACGCCTTGCCCGAGAAGAGCGCGCAGGCGTCATCCGACATCGGGCGCGCTACCCGAGGGGCCGCCCTCGCGGCCCTGGCCAAGGTGTACCTGGTGTGGGCGCAAAACGATGACAGCCTGACGGTCGGCGAGCGCCACGACCTCTTTGCCCGGTCGGTCGACGCGGCGCAGCGGGTGATCAGCTCGGGGGAGTATCAGCTCGAAGAGGACTTCCACGCCAACTGGGACAACCAGAACCGCAACGGCAAAGAGAGCGTCTTCGCCACGCAACACTATACCGGCTCGTCGCTTCAGGGCGACAACACCGGCGGAAACCACCTCGTGCACTGCTGCTTCTCCACCGGCTTCTCGGTGAACCTGCCCCATGTCACGCCCACGCCCACCCGTGAGGTGGAAGACTCCTACCTGCCGGGCGACCAGCGGCGCGACGTGTCGTTTGCCGACTCGCTGTGGAGAGACAAGGACGGAGCCTACTTCCATTTCTACTATGATGCCGATGGCGACGGCGTGCGAGAGTCGGGCTTCTCGCGCTTCAAGAAATACATAGACCTCGACAACCCGGAGAACAGTTCGAGCGCACGCGCCATGAACCGCACCATACTGCGCTACGCCGAGGTGCTGCTCATCAAGGCCGAAGCCATCAACGAGCGCGACCACGGCGCCAACGCCGAGGCCCTGCAGGCCATCAACCAGGTGCGGCGACGCGCCTTCCACGAGAACATCGCAAGCGACACGCCGCAACCCCACGACCTCTCGGTCACCGACTATGAGGCGTTCCGCGAGGCCATCATGCAAGAACGGTCGTGGGAGTTCGTCTACGAGCAGAAGCACTGGTTCGAC
>DAIOEQ010000053.1:0-3167 GCA_036746215.1 Prevotella sp. | reverse complement strand
CGCAAAATCGAACTCTTCGGCGAAGGCTTCAACTGGTTCGACCTCAAGCGCTGGAAGGTGCTGGTGAAGACCATACGCGGCAGCCGGCTGGCACGCGAATATCCCGAATACAACAAGGCGGCGGTGGACTTCCGCAACTATCGCTTCCCCATACCACAGTCGCAGCGCGACATCAACCGAAATCTCTGGCAGAACTACGGCTACGACGGTTCTACCATCAAGTCAAACCCATATAAAAACGCAGAATGATGAAAAAGACAACAACACTACGCACATTGCTGGCCACTCTGGCCATCGCCTCCGTCAATGCCTCTTACGCACAGGCACAGTCGGCCACACCAGACTATCCCTTCGGCGTGTTCCGCTCCGCAGCCACACGCGCCCAGTATGCCAAGAACGGCCCGTCACTCGCCGCACACCTCGTCCAGCGCGCCAAAGCCCTGAAGGCATGGCAGGCCATACCCGCCGCACAGCTGGAGCCCGTCACCCTCCATGCCACCGTGACCGCCAAGAACCGGGGAGGGTCGCGCGAACTGCGCATCCGCAACTTCCATTACATCGGCGATTGCGGCTACAAGCATGGCGGACAGGACACGGGCGTGGAGACGCAGACCACTGCGCGCGGCGTGTTTGCCTCCGACATCGCCAACGCCATCCTCGACCAGGCCGCCCTCCAGGGCATCGGCATCGACTCGCTCTACATCGACATACAGGGCCAGCCCGACAAGACACCCACCAACCGCGTGAACTACACCCGCAACTTCCTCTACACCGTGCGCATAGCCTCCAAGGCCACCGACGCGCAACTGGAACAACTCGTGGTCGCTGCTGAGCAACACTCGCCCACGGTCAACCTCATCAAGCGCGCCGTCACGCCGCAGCTCTCCATCGACTACAAGCAGACGCCACGTGAGCGCACCGTCGGCGGCAAGACACTGGCCGGGCTGCGCGAGTACATTCACGGCAAGCGACAGGCCCTGCTGGCCTACTACAACCCCGACTCGCTCAAGGCGCAGCCTGCGCCCAAGGCCGCGGAACCAGCCCCGCAGCCCTACGTGAAGGTGCTGCCCAATGGCCTGCGGCAGCTCAACGTGCCAACGGGCGGCGCTTGGTACATCATCAACCACGACAACCCCGAATACCTGGGCGGAGCCAACTCGGCACAGACATCGCTGGAGAACACGCTCGGCGTGCTGGGCACCTGCATCACCCACATCTCCGAGATACAGGCCGCCAAGCTGGACCTCGACGTCGACTCGCTCCAGCTCACCGTGGCTGCCGACATCGACCCGCGCGCAGGGCGCAAAGGCTACGAGAACGTGCCCTTCTGGCCGCAGAACGTGCGCTACACCATCCATGTGCAGACGCCTGAGACCCTGGAGACAGTGAAACGGTGGATAGACAGCGTGGAGAAGATCTGCCCCATGTACAACGTGTTCAAGGACACGCAGACCTTCGAGCACAAGATCGTGAGACTCTGAGCGCATGATACCACTCATTCTCTTGTCAGCATCCTGCCTGGCGGCTCCGTGTGACACGGGCCGCCAGGCTTATCCGCCGGTCTTCCAGGCCACATCGCCATACGCCAGCCCCGACTCGCTCAAGGCGGAGGTGGAGCGGCAGGTGAGGGCGCGCTTCGGTCAGCACTATGGTTGTTCGGCCCTTGCCTTCTGTGGCGTGTGCGCCACGTTGGGCACACCCTTCAGCGAACAGCAACTGCGCAGCATGTCCGACAGCTTTGCCGGAGGCATAGGCCACAAATTTGGCGACGGCACCTGCGGCGCGCTGGCCGGAGCCGTGCAGGCCCTGTCGATGTATGCCAGCGGCGACCGCCACAAGCACTGGCAACTGGCCGGCGAGGTGTATGACGCCCTGATGAAGCAGGAGGGCGGCATCAAGTGCAGCGACATCTACGGCCGCCATGGGTTTGACCATTGTGACGCCTGCGTGTTTTGCACCGTGAAAAAAGTGGTGGAGATACTGCAACGCGAGGGCGATGTGCAGGCGCGCACCGTGCGGTTTGACGAGGCTGCCGCACGATACGATGTGCGGGGTTCCGAAAAAAATCATTAATTTTGCAGGTGGAAACCATTCCGCACTTGTTTTTTCTATAATCAGGATAAGCCATGATACAGAACCTTGACGAAACGGACATACGCCTCTTGAGGGCCATGCAAGAGAACTGCCGCATGACCACCAAGCAGTTGGCGGCAAAGATACACCTCTCCACCACAGCCACCTTCGAGCGGTTGCGGCGGCTGGAGGTCATGGGGGTCATACACGGCTATGTGGCCGTGCTCGACGCCGAGAAACTGGAGCGGGGCTTCGTGGTGTTTTGCAACGTGGCCATGCACCGCATCAACCAGGACACGGTGAACGACTTCGTGGCTCACGTGCGCGAGTGGCCCGAGGTGTCGGAATGCTACAATGTGAGCGGTGAGTTCGACTACATGCTCAAGGTGTTCTGCAAGAGCATGGAGGTCTACCAGCAGTTTGTCATACGCACCATCGGCACGCTCGAGAACGTGGTGCGCATACAGAGCGTCTTTGTGATGGACACCATCAAGCTCACTTACGGCATCAAAATCTGAGCGGTTGCGCTCGGCATGCCCGTGGTGTCCCACAGTTTTGCCCCACGTTTAGCAATCGTAAAAAATCGGTTCGCAGTCGGTGAAACTGATTGTGAAATAAGCCACATCGAGTAGACGGTAATAATTTACGGTGGGTTCTATAAATTACCACCTTTAGGTAACAAATCACATGAAGGAATTTCACGTCCCGGGATACGCTTACCGCGTGTCTCGGGGCGTTTTTTTTTGCAGACGGAGTTATTGCTAATCTCCATGTACCGTCATTGACAGTGCGCTGAATGCATCAAGAAAACCGGAAAGTGTGAAATATCGCATTGAAAATAATCCGAAAATGTGAAAAACAAGGCGAATAAATACAATAAAATGTGAAAAAATAGGCGCGAGCATACCAAAAAGCGTGAAATGCATTATCTTTGCAGACGGTTAAGTCACTCTTTATTATGAAGAAAATGCTAAGAAGGAAAGTCGATTCCTACCTGACACGATGGAAGCAGGATGCAGACAGGAAACCTCTCATCATAAAAGGTGCGCGGCAAATAGGCAAGACGTGTTCGGTAGAGTGGTTCGCAGAACGGA
>DAIOEQ010000052.1:5590-11596 GCA_036746215.1 Prevotella sp. | reverse complement strand
AATATTGTGGCGCTAAGTTGACCAACGACAAAAAGACTGGAAATGGGCTATTGGTCGAGAAATCTGTCGATGATGTCCTAAGAAAAAGCGTTTGGGGAAATATCACCAGGGTCAAGGGATGCCTTTCAAGGATTTTTCTGTATGCATGTTGGCTTGTCTTCATCTGCGTACTTGAAGACTTTGGAATCATCCACGCCATAAGCGACGGCATCGGAGAAGCCCCGTGCAATATTCTGCTCACGGCACTCATAGGCCTGCCTGGTGCCTACGTGGCATTGTATGTAGGCATCACTTTCGTGAGGTGGCTCAAGAAACGGACTTCATGACTGAGACTTAGAGAAACATCCGTCACGGACATATACGCAAATGGCCTGCAAGCGAAAATTCGCTTGCAGGCCATTTGCGTGAGCACAATCCTGTAATCTCAAGTTTAAAAAGGACTCATAGTCACTCTTGCACGAACACCTTGCCGTCGGCGGCCTGTCCCGCGACCGAGGCCTTCACACGCGTCTCCTTGCTGTTGTTGTAGGCCGTGGCGTGAAACTCGCCATTGGCGTCGAGCACGGCATTGGGGTTCCAGTAGAGCGTGCGGCGATAGTCGGTGGGCGCAGAGGGCTGGCGCTGGCTGTAGTCGGGACTATACTGCTTTTCGGGCTTGGTGAAGCCGGGCAACACATAGCGCCGGTCGCGGTAGGTGTAACGCTTGCCGTCGTCGGGGATGGTCTTGTAGACCACCACGATGTCCTCCAGGTTGAGCTGCTCGGTGTGGCGGTCGGTGTAGTTGCGCGGCTCAAAGTCGGTGTAGAAGCAGATGGTGTCGATGCGGTTGAGGTGCAAGTCCTTGAACAAGGCCATGTTGGACCGGTTGCGGATGACCGACTGCATGGGCGTGAAGTTGGTGAAGAAGGTGTACTTGTCGAGCTTGCCCAGCACGTTGTAGGTGCGGTAACGGTTCATGTTGCCATAGATGGTCTGGGCGGCGATGGGCGGGAAGGTGCCCATGTTGACCACACCCCACGAGAGGCCGCGGTCGGTGGCGTCGTTGTAGACATCATAGGCGTCGGCCACAAAGGCCGGCTTCGAGTAGTCGAGGGCGCGGCGCGTGCGGCGCTTGGCCTTCACGCTGACGTTGCGGAGCGTGCGCCCACCCTTGAAGTTGCTGTTGTCGATGCTGTCCTCACCGATTTCCACCGAGGTGGGGATGTCGGGCAGGTGGGTCTGGTAATAGTTGTAGGGATGGGCGAAGACGGGATAGAAGATGTCGCGCGTCACGTAGTAGTCGGGATACCACTCCTCATCCAAGCGGTGCTTGTCCTCACTCGACCCGATGCAACGCTTCAAGGAGTCTTTGCGGTCGTAGGCCGTGAGGAAGAGGATGGCCTTGCCGTAGTAGGGCGGTATCTCGAAGAGAAAGCGACCGCCGTCATGCGACATCTGCACGCTGCCGGCGCTCATGCCGTCTTTCTCCACCTCGGCCTCGACAAGCACCTCGCGCTTGATCGACTTCTGGTTGACACCGAGATAGTTGCCGTCAGAAGCGGCCGCGTCGGCGTTATCGGTGGTGGAGGTACCGCCGCCATTCAGGCCCGAGCTGCCGCCATTCTGCGCCTGGCTGCCGTCGGGCTCATTCGCCTCGGTGTCCTCAATGCTGCCTTCAGCCACGTTCTTGTCGGCTGACCAGCCGCTCATGGTCACGCCACCTTCCGTCACGGCGTTGAGGGCCTGCTCGACCATCTGGTCTGCCACGCTGCCCGCCGAGGCAAGGCCCGTCACGTCGGTGGGCTCGAGGATGGGGACGTCGAGCTGCTTGCGCACGCGACCCTCAATGGTGAGGGTCTTCTCGGGCGTGTAACGCATGCGGGGGAAGCGCATCTGACCCAGCCCCACCTGGTTCTTGCCGGTCAGGAGCGGCGTGTACTTGCGCCAGCCCTGCACCAGGAGCAAGACATCGAGGTCACGGCGGTGGGTGGCGTCGTCACTCTCAAAATAGTAGGCAGGCGAGGCGATGAAGCCCTTGAGGTCGCTGCAGAGCAGCAGGTCGGAGAGCATGTTGCCGTCGCTGTAGGAGCTGTCGTCGGTGCGCGTGTCGCGCAGCGAGACGCTGACGGGCAGTCCCGCAGCGCCGTCAGTGGCGGCAATGGAAAGCTGGATGGGCTCATAGGGCTTGTAGTCGGTCTTGTCGGTGCTGACGCGCAGGGGCGCGGCCATGTCGTGATGATTGACGAAGAAGGGGCGATCGGCAAGCACATTGCCGTCGGCATCAAACACCATGAGCTCATTGACGCCCGTGGCCAACTGGCTCACGTCGGGCGTGACCGAGGTGGCACCCTGCAGGCGCTCAAACAGCATCAGGCGGCCACGGCACAACACGGCATAGGCGGCCGGCACGCATCCCTGGCTGCGCAGGGCGAAGGTGGGGCTCTGCTTGTCACCGTCGAAGTCGGGGTTTTGCAGGTCCACCACGACGCCGGCGTCCTCGGCCTTGGGCAGCTTGAAGGTGTAGTTGTCGCCGTTCCAGGTGAAGGTCACCTGTCCGCGGTCGCCCTTGTCAGTGGGCGTATAGGTGAAGGTGCCGCGTCCCATGTGTCCGCTCTTCACGGCCGTCGCCCCATCGAGCTTGCCCGTGAGGGTGAGGGCCTGGCCGTCCTGGTCGGTCACCTCAAAGGCCACACGGCTCTTGAGGCCCTTGACCAGCGTTCCACCCTCGGGGAAGAAGGTGCAGAGGAGCTTGTCTTTCTTCACGAAGGGCACCTCGCGCTTGGGGCGCGCGTACATGTACTTGCCATCGTAGTCGCCAGCCTCGCGCGGACGGCTGTAGACGGGGACGACACGGCTGTAAAGCCCTTCCCAGTCGCGATAGTAGTCGCGCGCCATCTCATAGTTGTAGAAAAGCGCGCGGTCGTCGCGCGTATAGGGGCGGGAGGTGACATTGAAGTTGAGCATCCACCGCGTGTAGGCGCGTATCTCGTAGTAGCCACTGTAGAGGCTGTCTTTCAGGGCAAACTGTCCGCAGGTGTAGTTTTTGTCGCTCACCACCACACGCTGGCGGTCGACCACCACACCATCGGGAGCCAGCAGCTCCACATAGAGCATCTTGCTCATGTTGGTCGGGTGCAGGTCGTCGGCGCGGACGACATAAGCCTTGTACCACAGGGTGTCGCCGATGAAATAGCAGTTGTTGTCGGTGTGCACATACACTTTCTCTTGTATCTGCCGGTTGTTGCGCAGTCGCTGTTCCAGCACGTCGAGGTTGTCAGCTACTGTCAAGCTGCTGAGTGCTGGTAGCCACAGGGTCAGGGCCAGCAAGATGTATCGGTATGCGTGTTTCATGTGCATGGGGTCTTTAGTTGTTGTTTTGTCTCCGCTAAGTTAATCAGAAATGGGCAGAAAACAGTGGCGAGACCGCAACAAATGTTTTCCAATTAGGAAACATTAACAGAAGAAGCACGGTCGAGGATGCACAACGGAACCTTTCTCCCCCAAACACACAACAATAGGGAGAAGAGTCAGAATAGGGAGAAGAGTCAGATGCTGTCCATCATGCGACGAATGGCCATGAAGGTTCGGCCAGCCTCCATATGGCTCTTACGCGCCAACAATCTCAGCGCGCGATAAGGCCAACGCTGGTGGTTCATCTTTCGCACGGCATAGTAGACACCGCAAGTGTTGAGCAGTCCCACGACGACAACGACGAAAAACTGTTCGGTGACACTGCCGCCGAAAAGATAGCACAAGAGCCAGCACAAGACGTTGAGGGCGTTGAGCGTGATGACGGCGACGGTGGTGCCGATGTGCGAGAAACCGAGCTCTATGAAAAGATGATGGAGATGGCTGCGGTCGGGATGGAAGGGCGAGACACCCTTGACGATACGTCCAAACATGACGCGGAGGGCGTCGAACACGGGCACGGAGAGCACACTCAGTGAAAAGGCCACCACGCCCATGCGAGGATGGTTGTAGGCCGTGAGCGACGTGTTGTCAATCATGCGCATGCAGAAGATGCTCATCAGCATGCCGAGCATCAGCGTGCCGGAGTCGCCCACAAACATCTTGCTCTTCTGCCCGAAGACATTGTGGAAGAAGAAAGGCACCAGCGCGCCGGCAGCCAACGAGGCCATGACGGCCATCGTGCCATCATAGGACGAGCAGAACACCACGCCGAAGCACAGGCAGGCGAAGATGCACATGCCGCTCGACAAGCCGTCGACTCCGTCGATGAGGTTAATCGAGTTGATGATGCCTAAGCAAGAGATGGAACAGAGCGGCAGGCTGACCCACACGGGCAACTTGCCGATGCCCAGCAGGCCATGCAGGTCGTTGATGTTGGTCTTGTCCATATAGACGATGAAAGCCACAAGGCACAGCTCCACGAAGAGCCGCAACAGGGGGCTCAGGCCCACCATGTCGTCGAGCATGCCGACATACATCATCACCGTGAGCGTGATGACACAGGTGAAGAGGGCATAGGAATTGAAGAACACGCTGGTGGCTCCCGCGCCGACCATGATGCCGAAAAACACGGCCAAGCCACCCATCACAGGGACGGGGCGCGTCTGGAGCTTGCGCTTGTCGGGGTTGTCAAACATGTTGCGGCTGGTGGCCATCTTCACGATCAAGGGGTGAACAAGGGCCGTGAACAGCAAAGCCATGAAGAACGGCAGGATGACACCGAGTGTCCATAGCTTGGGCGTCATGTAACTGAACATGCCGTCCAGCGAAAGCTGCAGATTGTGTATCAAGTGTTCGACCATGCTGTTCGCAATAAAGAATGATATTTGCAAAGGTACGAATTTTTCTCGGAAATCATGGTGACTTTCTGGATTTTTCATATTGGGAGACTTCCTTGTAACACCTTTGTAACAACACATAAACTTACACAAAGGGGTTGCAAAACCGCAAAACAGAGCGAACAAGCACTTTTTACGTCTTTTTAACTTGCCTGATGACTGCCATTCGCCTGGGAATTGTTAAATTTGCGATATATGAAACACCTAACGCTCCTTCTCTCCCTCATCTGCGCCTCGGCATGGGGCCAGCAGACGTTCACCCTCGACGCCCGCCACGGCGGCAAGACTTTCGACGGCATCGGTGTCGTCAACGGCGGCGGCGCCACGTCAGTGTTGCTCAAGGACTATGCCGAGCCCTGGCGCTCGCAGATTCTCGACTTGGTATACAAGCCGAAGTTTGGCGCGTCGGTCAGCGCCCTGCTCGCCGAGATACCGGGCGACGGCAACTCCACGCAAGGCTCGATGCCCAGCCACAGCCACCACGCCGGCGACTGCAACTTCCACCGCGGATACACATGGTGGGTCATGGGGGAAGCCAAGCGCCGAAACCCACGGCTCACGCTCGACGCCACAACATGGAGCACGCCCGCATGGCTCGGCAACTACTGGACAAGGGAAACAGCTGACTACTATGTGGCGTGGCTCAATGGCCTGCGACAGGTGCACGGCCTGGAGCTTGACGCCGTAGGATGCCACAACGAGAAGGGGGAGAGCCGCGACTTCGCCATCCTCCTGCGGAAGGCGCTCAACCGGGGCGGATTCGCGGGCGTCAAACTGCACGCCTTCGACAACTGGCCCAAGAGCAAGATGAATTTCGTGGAATCGCTACCTGCCGACACGGCACTCGCCAACGCCATCGACATCGTGAGCGCACATACCTTCGGGGCCATACCGACCACACAAAGGCAACGCCACATAGCCGACTCGCTGGGCAAGCCCATATGGAACACGGAGGACCACATCTACAAGCGGGGCTTCGACTGCCTCATCAGTATCGTCGAGTGTTTCAACCGCAACTACATCGAGAGTGGCGCCACGAAGGTCGTCAACTGGTATGACATCGGCGGCGTATATCCTATGGAGCCCTACAGCGAGGAGCCGCCCATGATCCTGGCCCGGCAACCCTGGGGCGGACACTACAGCGTGCGCGACAACCTGTGGGGCTACGCCCACTACGGGCAGTTCACTGAGGTGGGCTGGCGATACCTCGACGACGGTT
>DAIOEQ010000052.1:0-5521 GCA_036746215.1 Prevotella sp. | reverse complement strand
CAGGCCTTGCGCTTCAAGGTCAAGGGTGGACTGCCACAGAAGCGCCTCTGCGTGTGGCAGAGCACCGCCGACAACGAGTTTGCACGACAGGAAGACATCACGCCCCACGGCGGATGGTTCACGCTGACCGCGCAACCTGGGGCTGTCTATTCTCTCTCCACCACCACTGGACAACAGAAAGGGACATTCGAAGGCGTCCCCACCAGCCAGCCGTTTCCCCTGCCCTACACTGATAACTTTGACCAATATGTCAAGCCCGCCGAATGGGGATACCTGCCCCACTACACCGCCGACATCATCGGCTGCTTCGAACTGGCAGAGCGACCGACACACGACGGGCAGTGCCTGCGGCAGGTTGTGGGACAAGCGGCCAACAGTTGGGCGCCCGACTGGAACTACTACACCATCTTAGGCGACTCGGCCTGGACCGACTATGAGGTGAGCGCGGACCTCTGGCTCAACCCCGGCGACGAGGGCGGTCTCATGGGACGCGTCTGCAACGTGGGAACCGGATACGGCATCACGCCCAAGGGCTACTACCTGAAATTGGGCGCAGATGGTTGGTGCCGACTGGTCATCACACGCGGACAAGGGCGCAACGTGGCTGAAGGTGACGCCGAACAGCAGGCGCTCCTCAAGAAGCTGAAAATGGAACCGGGCGGAGAGACTGTGCTCGACAGCGCGCGTCTCAGCCAGCCCACCGTCGCCCACTGGGTGAAGCTGGGCCTCCGCCTTGAGGGAGACAGCATCACGGGCTACGCCGACGGACAGCCCGTGGTCCACGCCAACATAGGCCTTTACCCCAAAGGCATGGCAGGTCTCATTGCCATGAAGCAAGGCAAGCGTGTCAGCACACCCTACTATGACAACCTCTCAATACGTCCTGTGGGCCGCAGCAAGGCCAACAGCACCGCGGCAAGGAGCCAAGCCCGACCGCTCTACACTATAAAATAAGGAGGAAAAACAATAATAGGTTCGATGGGCATTATAGGCCCATCGAGCCCATCGAGCCCATTAGGCCTATCGCGCCCACCACGCCTCTTCTTCCGCTCACATGCCTCGCTCGGCCCAGTCACCACGATCCAGCTGGCGGTAACTGATGGCTTCTGAGATGTGCTCGGGACGGATGGTGGGCTCCGCGGCCAGGTCGGCGATGGTGCGCGCCACCTTGAGGATGCGCGAATAGGCGCGCGCCGAGAGCGACAGACGCTCCATGGCCATGCGCAGGAGTTCGAGCCCCGCCTCGTCGGGCTCAGCATATTGGTGGATCATGCGCTCACTCATCTGGGCGTTGCAGTGGACGCCCGGCACCTCGCGAAACCGCTCGGTCTGCAGCGCGCGAGCCGCGATGACACGCTCGCGGATCGCCGACGACGGCTCTCCCGGCTCGGCCTTCGACAGTTCCTTGAAGGGCAAGGCGGCTATCTCACACTGTATGTCTATGCGGTCCATCATCGGTCCGCTTATCTTGTTCAAGTATTTTTGTATCTGCCCCGGCGTGCACACGCAGTGGTGGGTGGGGTCGCCATAATAGCCACAGGGACAAGGGTTCATCGAGGCGACAAACATGAACGAACAGGGATAGGTCACCGTGTACTTCGCCCTGCTGATGGTAATCTGCCGGTCCTCCAGCGGTTGGCGCAAGACCTCCAACGTGTGCTTGTTAAACTCCGGAAGCTCATCGCAAAACAAGACGCCGTTGTGCGCCAAGCTGATGGCGCCAGGCATGGGATTGTTGCCGCCACCGACCAGCGCCACCTCGGAGATGGTGTGATGGGGAGCGCGGAAGGGTCGTTGCGAGATGAGCGTGGAGCCTGTCTTCAGCAAGCCGGCCACCGAATGAATTTGGGTGGTCTCGAGGCTTTCCGACAAGGTCAGCGGTGGCAAGATAGACGGCAAACGCTTGGCCATCATGCTCTTACCCGAGCCTGGCGGGCCTATCATGATAAGGTTATGACCTCCCGCTGCAGCCACCTCCAAGGCACGCTTGACATTCTCCTGACCGCGAACATCGGAGAAATCAAGGTCAAAATTGTATTGTTGTTCGTAAAATTCCTTGCGCGTGTCAACAACGGTGGGCTCAAACTGCTCCTCGCCCGACAACAACTTGATGACATCGGCCATCGTCTCCATGCCATAGACCTCAAGATTGTTGACGATGGCCGCCTCGCGCACATTTTGCTTGGGCACGATAAGCCCCCTGTAATGCTCAGCTCGCGCCTTGATGGCAATGGGCAGGACGCCCTTGGCCGGCTGCAACTGCCCGTCAAGACTGAGCTCGCCCACCATCATGAACTCCCCCACATGTGGCACATTTACCTGTCCGTCGGAGGCGAGTATGGCGATGGCCAACGGCAAGTCGAAGTTGCTGCCTTCCTTGCGCAGGTCGGCTGGGGCCATGTTGACGGTGACATCGGCACGGGGAAAGAGATAGCCGTTGTTTTGCAAGGCGGCCGCAATGCGGTCACGTCCCTCGCGCACCGCCTCGTCGCCCAGACCCGTGAGATGATACAGGATGCCCTTGGCGATGCTCACCTCTATGGTGACGGGTGTGACGTCGAGGCCGTTGACGGCCGCGCTGTAAGTTTTGATCAGCATGAATAGGGGTTAGGGGATTAGGGGATTAGGATTGGTCAGGTAAAAATGAGATTGTTCAATTAAAGACCACCAGACATCAGCGACAAGGTCATGGGAAAGCAGCCATCGCCTGGCAGACCGCAAGCCCGCTTGGAGCTCCTGGTCCTTACTTGGAGCTCCTGGTCCTTAGAGGTTCTGCTCGATGCGCTGCACAAGGTCATTGGTAGACAGGCCACGGGCGATGACCCGTCCGTCCTTCAAGAGCAGGTTGCCCGGCACGGAGAGCAGGCCCAGCTTCCGCAACACGTCACCCTCAAACATACGCCCGTCGCAGACCACAGGCCACGTGATGGTGTCGATCTGCAACGAGTTGGAGCACTCGCTCTTGCTGGCGTCAATGGAGATGGTGGCCACCTGGAAGCGCCCGCCCTTCTGACGGCGGAGCACCTTGAGGCGCCGCAACTGGTCAAGGCTGTCGTAGTTCCACGACGCATAGACCGTGATGACGGCCAGTCCACGCATGAGCTGGGCCGACGACACGGTTCCGCCATGGATGTCAGTGGCCGTGAACGACGGCAAGATGCTTCCCACCCCACACACGGTGATGGTGCGGAGCGCCTTATCGAGACGAGCCAAGTCGCCATTCCGCTCCTGTTTGGGCAGGAGCAGACGGGTCAGGCGCAGGGCCTCCTGGTAATTAGGTTGGGGTGTCGCGACGAAACAATCCTTGATGAGAAAGGCGCTGACGCGCGACGTGGGATTGTCCTCTATGAAACGCGCGGCGAGCTTCCGCTTCTCAGGCGGCGAGGCGTCGGCCACCTGTCGGCGGAAAGCCGTCATCAGCTCGTTGTCCTTGGTGCCTTTCACCTCCAGTTCCTTGAGGTGCGAGGCGTCGCCTTTAATGGAAACGGTCTTCCCCGGCTCCGCGAAGATAGGCTGTCGCGAGAAGTTGGGGAAGACCAGGATGAGTGTGGTGGGTGCGTCACACGCCATCTCATAGGCGAAGCGGCCACCTTCCACTTTGATCGTGTCGATGCCACTCACCGCACCATCCTCGCTGTAGAGATAAAACTCTCCCTGGTTCAGGTGAAGGAAGCGTCCCTCAAACTTGAAGTGCTTGCTGTCCGTGCCACACGACACGAGCAACAACGAGAGCAGTGCGAGGAGGTACAGGTGCTTGCGCATACTTATTTCTTGAGATTAGCGAACTCCAGGTCGTTGTCGGCATATTGGCGCAACGCCGGGTTCTTCTTGATGGTGCTGTCGAGGCGCTCCTGTGCCGTGGCGGTGTTGCCCTGGCGGTTCTGCACGATGGCCATGAGATAGTCGGTCATGGCATCGGGGTTCTTCTGTTCCTTCAGCGTGGCGACGGCTGCGGCGTAGTCCTTGTTGAGAATCTGTGCCAGTGCGGCACTGTTCGACTTGCTTCCCTCGAAGTTCTTCACGGCCGAAGCATAGTTGCCCTTGGCGATGTTGAGGTTGCCGAGCACCTCGTTGAAGCCGTTGGCGCCGATGGCGTTCGACAGGTTGCTCTCCGCGTCGGCCAGACGACCGTTGTGCAGGTCGATGAGTGCGAGGTTGGCGTATCCCTCGGGAGCCTTCTGGTTCTTGGCGAAGGCCTGCTGCACATACTGCTTGGCGGCGTTCTCGTCACCCTTGTTGAAGGCCATCACGGCGAGGTTGTTGTAAGCGCGATAGTCCTTGTCATAGAGTTCGGCGGCCTTCTTGTAGATAGCCTCCTTCTCGTTGGCGTCATTGGTCAGCGTGGCGGCGTAGAGCAGCTCATCGGGAGAGAGCTTGGCGGCGTCAGCCTTATACTGCTCCTTGATTTGCTCGTCGGAGCGACCTACTGTCTCATAGTTGATGATGAGGCGGCTGCGACGGAGCTCCGGCAGGATACCGTCGGCCAGCTCGCGGAAGCCCTCGCTCATGTTGCGGATCTGCTGCTCGCGCTCGGCGGGGTCCTTGTACATCTCAAGCACACGCAGGATGACATCCTTATCCTGGATGTTGCTAGCCTGCACGAGACGCTTGAAGCCGTCCCAGTCCTGTGCCGTGTAGTGCGCGTCGACACTGGCGTCACCCAGCTTGGCGGCCTTCAGCTGCTTGTCGACGTAAGCCTGGCTGGCCGTCTGGCGCTTGCCTGCGAGCTTGTCGTTGAAGGTGAAGCCACCCTCAGGAGAGGCATAGGCAGCCACCTCTACGTTCTTCAGGTTGAGGCCCTCACGGTCGGCGTTGATTTTCTTGAGCATGTCGACAAACTCCTTGACGGAGCCGTTCTTCAGCTCGCTCTTGCGGAGGTTGGCCTGGTTGACGAGGAACTTGATGTTGGCCTCAGTCTTCTGGGCGCGGACACGCTGGAAGGTGTCGGGCGCGATGCATCCGCCGGCCTGTGTCAGGGCTTGCTTGTAGAGCTCGGACGTGGCGAGCACGCCCGTGGCGACCTTCACGGCGGGCACGTCCACCTTCTTCTTGCCCAGGCGGGCGTCGAAGGTGAGATACATGTCGCTCTTTTGCATCTCGGGCACATAGCCGAAGGCGGTCTTCATCGTGTAGCGGCCTCCCATCTTGTAGGAGATGGTCTGGTCGTTGCCCATGACACGCTCACCCTGGAACGTGGCACTCTGTCCCTTGGCCACCTTGCCGTCAGCATAGCGCAGCTCGGGCGTGACGGTGACGACAGCCTTGGGCTTCATGTACTTCACGGGGAACACGCCATTGACCGTTGCGGGCACCTGTCCGCCCACTGCCTCCAGGGGATTGGGGTCTACGGTGAAGTTATCGGCCGAGAGCGGGCCCAACTTAGAGCATGATGACAATGCTATCAGGGAAAATAAGGATAAGGAAAGGATAGGATAGTTACGCATAATTAATAATAGAGAGTTACAATGTGCCGCGAGCGGGACTCGAACCCGCACAGCCATTACTGGCCAAGGGATTTTAA
>DAIOEQ010000051.1:0-11639 GCA_036746215.1 Prevotella sp. | reverse complement strand
GGGGTCGAAGGTGGAGGCGATGTAGCGGAGCGCACCATCCTTGTCGGCCTCTTTCACCTTGAGCTTGAGGATGTTGAAGCCGTCGTCGACCTTGAAGTCGGAACCGACGTGCTTCATGTCGAGGGCATAGAAACGGGTCTGGGTCTCGCGCAGCGCCATCTCCATCTCGCTCATCTGCAGCACCTGGCGCGGGTGATAGGGCGACACGCGCAGGGTCTGCCCGCCGTCGACGATGTACTTGCCCAAGCCCAGGGCCAGCGAGGCGATGCCTTCCTCGGCGGTCTCGTCGCCGATGGGGTAATAATTGAGGCTGCGCAACACGCCCGATATGTTGGGATAGTAGTGGTCGCCATAGGTCTTTCCCACCACCTCCTGGAGGATGACGGCCATCTTCTCCTGGTCGATGACGTTGCTCGTGGCGGTCATGTAGGCTTTTGAGTCGCGATAGAACACCGAGGCGTATACGCCCTTGATGGCGGCGGCCAGCATCTGGAGCATCTCATACTTGTCTTCGAGGTAGGGTATCATGTAGGTGCTGTAGATGCCGGCGAAGGGCTGGTAGTGGCTGTCCTCGAGGAGCGAGCTGGAGCGGATGGCGATGGGACTCTTCGTGGCCTCGAAGAAGGTGAAGAAGTCGTCGATGTAGCTGTCGGGCAACTGGGCCTTGAGGAAGTGCTGGAGGATGACCTCGTCGGGGGCGTCGCTCAGGGCGATGTCGTAGAGGTTGTTGTGCTCCATGAACTGGTCGAAGACATCGGTGCAGAGCACCACCGTCTTGGGTATCTGCACCGTGGCGCCCGCAAACTGGTTGAACTGGGGATGGGTCTTCACCACGTTGTCGAGAAAGGCCAGGCCACGCCCCTTGCCGCCCAGCGAGCCCTCGCCGATGCGCGCGAAGTGGGCGTAGCGGTCAAACTTGCCGCGGTCGAAGACGGCCACCACACCGATGTTCTTCATGTGGCGGTACTGCACGATGGCGTCGAAGATGATTTGGCGGTGGGCGTCGACATCCTGCAGCTTGTGCCAAGTGACGTGCTTGAGGAAGTTGGACACGGGGAAGATGGCGCGCGCCGTGAGCCAACGGCTCATGTGGTTGCGCGAGATGTGGTAGAGCATGGAGTCGCGTGGTATCTTGAAGATATTGTCCTGCAACTCCTTCAGTGTGCGGATGCGCATGATCTCGGCATGGGTCTTCGGGTCGCGGAAGATGAAGTCGCCGAAGCCCATGTGCTCCTCCATCAGGTGGCGCAGGTCGACGCTGAGCATCTTCGAGTTCTTGTCGACGAAGCGGAAGCCTTCCCGCTCGGCGCGCTCCCGGTTGGCGGCCTCGGAGCTCTCCATGATGAGGGGCACATACTCGTCCTCCCGGCGGATGGCCTCCAGCAACTTGAAGCCGGCCTCGGGGTCTTTCTCCACCGACGAGGCGCCGGCGCCCACAATCTGCGAGAGCTGGGTGGCGTGCAGGGGGAAGCGCACGTCGCTGATCACGCCCAGGCAGTTGTCCTTGTGGCGCTCATAGATGGTCATGGCCTCATCGTAGTTGCGGGCCAGCACCACCTTGGGCCGTCCGCGCATGCGCAGGTTGGCGGCGTGGCGGTTGAGGGCCTCGGTGGCGAAGTTCTGGCTCTGCTTGAGGATGTAGCTGTAGAGGTTGGGCAGGATGGAGCTGTAGAAGCGGATGCTGTCCTCCACCAGCAGGATCATCTGCACGCCGGCCTCCCGGATGTCGTGCTCGAGGTTCATCTTGTCCTCGATGAGCTTGATGATCGACATGATGAGGTTGGTGTTGCCCAACCAGCAGAACACATAGTCGAAGATGCTGAGGTCCTCGTCTTGCATGCGGCGGGTGATGCCGTGGGAGAAGGGTGTGAGCACCACGCAGTGGATCTCGGGAAACTTGCCCTTGATGGCGCGCGCCACGGTGAAGGCGTCGTTGTCGGCGTTGCCGGGCATGCAGATCACGAGGTCTATCTTCATCGTGGCCAGAGCCGACTCGGCCTCGGCGATGGTGGACACCTGGGTGAACGTGGGCGGGTAGCGCAGGCCGAGCCCCATGTACTCATTGAAAATCTTCTCCTCCACGCGGCCGTCGTCCTCAAGCATGAACGCGTCATAAGGGTTGGCCACGATAAGCACATTGTAGATGCGGCGCATCATCAGGTTGACGAAGGTCACGTCTTTCAGTATAAACTTGTTCCACTCCTGTGGGATCTTGCTCTCCATGTCGTGTCGTGTTAGGTTGGGTATTTTGCTTCGCCTTGCAAATATAGCTCATTTTTCCCACATGGCCATGACATCGCGCCAAAATTAAATGGTTGGCGACAGGAAAACGCTTTTGGAAAGATTATTCTGAAAAAAGACGTTCCTCCTGACTGTGGCAAATAGAGGGCGGAACGGCCGCCTTCGGCCTTCGGAGAGGGAGAAAACCATCTTCCTCCGACGGACATGGGGCTGCTCCGCCGGGGATTAGGCATCTATCGAGGCACGGGAGCTGCCCGATCAGACCACGGCGGCTAAGGCATCGTCGCTCGATAGCTATGCTTTCGAGTCACGATAGGATAGCTTTTTTCGGTCTTTCGGACTGTCGGACAGCGTCGGCGAAAAAGAAATATTTGCAACATCCTATCGTTCAATCTATTACAGGAGCTCCGAAAAACGGCGCATATTTGCGCCAGAAGGCTCGTTCATCCGCAGCGGGCCCCTTCTCAGAAAGCTTGTTGTAAATTTTGTTGATACTCTCAGCTCATCAAGACAATCTCATTACCCTACGGCATGGGAGAACATTCTTCACACAAGTGGTTATATCTTGTTTTTGGTTGTGACCAACAACGCTCGCCCCCATAAATTGGAAGGAGCCACATCCACTTTCATGCGTTTGCGCACACAATTCCTAAAGAATATCAAAATGCAAGCTAAAGCGTTAAATTATCCGTTATAGATTTGGAACTTGTCGGAGAAAAGACTATATTTGCGGTGTCATTCATAACAAAATGACACGGCTGGAGCCATCCAACCTTAAGAACCTTTAAAACGATAACCTGCGGCAAGTGGGCTATGCCCACAAACCCATAGAACGATTACTACTATGGAAGTTGAAAAAATCATGCAACAACTGGAGCGCAAGCATCCAGGTGAGTCTGAGTTTCTTCAGGCTGTTCGAGAAGTGCTCATCTCGGTGAAGGACGTCTACAATCAGCATCCAGAGTTTGAGAAAGCGAAAATCATGGAACGAATGGTGGAGCCCGAGCGCATCATCACCTTCCGCGTGCCATGGGTGGACGACAAGGGCGAGGTGCAGGTCAATATCGGCTACCGTGTGCAGTTCAACAGCGCCATAGGCCCCTACAAGGGCGGTTTGCGCTTCCACGCGTCGGTCAACCTGAGCATCCTGAAGTTCTTGGGATTTGAGCAGACCTTCAAGAACGCGCTCACCACGCTGCCCATGGGCGGCGGCAAGGGCGGATCCGACTTCTCGCCACGCGGCAAGAGCGACGCCGAAATCATGCGGTTCTGCCAGAGCTTCATGCAGGAACTATATAAATATGTGGGACCGGAGATGGACATCCCCGCCGGCGACATCGGCGTGGGCGGACGCGAGATAGGCTACCTCTTCGGCCAGTACAAGCGGCTGACCAGCATGTTCCAGGGAGCCACGCTCACGGGCAAGGGACTGGAGTATGGCGGCAGCATCCTCAGGCCGGAAGCCACAGGCTACGGCGCGCTCTACTTCGTGCATCACATGCTTGACACACAGGGCATAGACCTCAAGGGCAAGACCATCGCCGTGTCGGGATTTGGCAACGTGGCATGGGGTGCCGTGAAGAAGGCCACCCAGCTGGGCGCCAAGGTCATCACCATCAGCGGACCCGACGGATATATCTATGACCCGGACGGCATCAGTGGCGAGAAGAACGAATACATGCTGGAGCTGCGCGCAAGCGGCAACGATGTGTGCCAGCCCTACGTGGACGAGTTCCCGGGCGCCACGTTCTTCCCCGGCAAGAAGCCATGGGAACAAAAGGCGGACATCTATCTGACCTGCGCCACACAAAACGAGCTCGACGGCAACGACGCCGACAAGATACTGGCACAGAAGCCTGTCTGCGTGGCTGAGGTGAGCAACATGGGATGCACTGCCGAGGCGGTGGAGAAATTTGTCAACGCGCACCAGCTCTTCGCACCAGGCAAAGCGGTCAACGCGGGTGGCGTGGCCACCTCAGGACTGGAGATGAGCCAAAACATCATGCGCCTGCACTGGAGTGACAGCGAGGTCGACGAAAAACTCCACTTCATCATGAAGAGCATCCATGAGCAGTGTCGCAAATACGGCACACAGCCCGACGGCTACATCGACTACGTGAAGGGCGCCAACATCGCCGGCTTCATGAAGGTGGCCAAGGCCATGCTCGCACAAGGCATCGTGTGACACGAGCCACGAACATCATGTACAAACCAAAAAGATTGTGGATTATAGAAAAGTAGTTTTTTTAGGAATCATAGCAACACTTGGCCTTACCCCCATGCAGGCACAAACGCATAGGGGCAAGGCCTCTTATTATTCGAAAAGAGCCACCGGGGCGCGCACGGCAAGCGGCGAAAGGCTGCATCACGACAGCCTGACCTGCGCTCACCGCAACTATCCCTTCGGCACGCTGCTCAAGGTGAAAAACCTCAGCAACGGCAAGGAAATCACCGTGAAGGTCACCGACCGGGGACCCTATGGGCGAGGGCGCATCATCGACCTGAGCTACGGGGCCGCGCGCGAACTGGGCATGCTCTCGCAGGGCGTGGCCATGGTGGAGGTGAGACGCGCCGACGGCTCCAACCCACCCTACCGCATGGACGACGAGACGGAACGCGGACTGCCCGACTTCGAGTTTGACTTCTCCAAGGCGGCCTACAGTTTCATCAAGGACTGGAAGGACAACGACGAAGATGAAGACAAGGGCCTGACCAAGGAGGAAATGGTGGTGAGACGGAAAATGCCCACCCAAAAACAGGCACAGGAGAAACGACAGCGCATGCTGGCCAAGAGCAACCAACAGGCGACTGCCGACAACAAGGAAGAGGACAGCAAGACCAAGGAAAGCGCAGCCAACCACAAGACAGTGACTACACGGAGCGCCACCAAGGCACCGCACACGACCGCCAAACCTGCGACAACGAGCAGCACGGCAAGAGCCAAGCAACACGACAAGGGCGGCAGGGAGAAAGACCCTTCGTTCTGGAGCAGCGTCTTCGACCATGTGAAGGGCTGGTTTGGAAACTAAAAAGTGAAAAAAGAACAGGAACAAAAAAAATAAAAGAAAGTGAAGAAAAAACGAACTCTGAAGGACTGGGTGGTCGCCACCCGGCCCTGGTCGTTCCCCGCATCGGTCATGCCCATCTTGATCATGTGGGGATTTTTAGCGTATGTGGGCAGCCATGGGACAGATGTCAACTGGACAAACGCCCTGCTATGCATGCCCCTGCTGGTCATAGCCCACGCGGGCGGCAACATGGTCAGCGACTATTATGACTACACGCGGAGGGTGGACCTCGACCACTGCCCCAACGGGGTGACATGGATCTACGACGGCACATTCTCGGCCAAGACCATCCTGCGCTATGGCGTGTGCCTGCTGGCGCTGGCCCTGCCCTTCGGCCTATACCTCCTGGCCCACTCGTCATGGACGGCGCTGTGGATAGGCATCGTGGGCATGGCGCTGGCGGCCTTCTATCCCTGGATGAAGGCGCACGCCATGGGCGACCTCAACATCCTCATCAGCTTCGCACTCTTGCCGGCCATCGGAACAGCCTATGTAGCCACAGGACAATACATGCCAAAGGCGCTGCTCGGCATCTTGCCGCTGGGCCTGCTGACGGTGGCGATCCTACACGCCAACAACACGCGCGACATCGACAACGACAAACGGGCGGGCCTGGCGACCCTCTGCGCTGCCATGGGACTGGAGAAATCGAAGAAGGTGTATGTCGGCGAACTGGCCTTGCCCTATGCGCTCACACTGACCTACGCGCTTACCGGGTGCGCGCCATGGGCATCGCTCATCATCATGCTAACACTGCCCGTGGCCTGGCACAATATCAAAACCATGCTGGGCGCCCGGCAGGATAAAGAGTATCTGGGCATCGCCACGCTCGACAAGGACAGCGCCATGCTGCAAATGGTCTTCGGAGTGCTTTGCGCGCTCGGCTACGTGCTGGGAGGATGGGTAGGATGACAGGCGGACGGCAGATGGTAAAGGTGGCGGCAGCCGTCGCGGTCGCCGCCCTGTTGTGGTTTGTGATGTTCTCACCATGGACCGCGCCACACATCAATTTCTGGTACGCCATGACGGCATCGGCCATGGTGCTGACCTCATTGGCTTGCCTGTGGTGCAGGGAGTGGACCCGCGACGTGAGGCTCACGTGGAGAAACGCGGCGGCGGGCGTGGCCATCGCCTTCGCGCTGTGGTGGGTGTTCTGGACGGGCGACAAGGTGTCGCAATGGATGTTCAGTTTCGCTCGACCGGAGGTGAACTTGATATATGACATGAAAGCGGGCATGTCGCCCACGGTCATCGCCCTGTTGCTGCTCGCCATCATCGGACCGGCGGAAGAGATATTCTGGCGAGGCTTCATCCAGCGCCGCATGATGGCCCGATGGGGGCGCGACTGGGGGTTTGTGGCGGCAACAGCTTGCTACACGCTCGTGCATGTGCCCTCGCTCAACTTCATGCTGGTCGTGGCGGCGGCCGTGGTGGGCGGCTGCTGGGGGGGCATCTATCGTTTTTTCCCAAAGAGTCTCACGTCGCTCATCATCTCACATGCTGTCTGGGACGCTTGCGCCTTCGTGTTGTTCCCCTTCTGACACACGGCATAACGCCTTTAATGATGAGCAATCCCCGGCATCGCCTCTCTCAATGAAAGGTGATGGCGGGGATTACTCATTCTTGAGGGCTAACGCGCCACGTGTGGGTATAAACATGGCGGAGGGCATGGTCGGGAGAACGCACGAACTCGCTCTCATCGCTGACGGAGACGCTGACCTCTCGTGGCAACGATGTTCCCGCTTGGCGGCAGCGCAAACGAAACGACTTGCCGCCGACCTGTGTCACACGGCCATCGACACGCCATACGATGAGGGTATGGCCATCGCGCGCCTCGAGAAGGCGCTTGAGCGCAAACCGCTGGGAAAAGGGGCAAGAAATGGGCAGACGCACAACGCTGTCGGCAGGCGCCACCGCCTCTATCGGATCGCAAAGGTCGTGGAGACGCTCCACTATGGCCTCCCGGCAGACCGGGCAAAACGGACGCCCCAGCACCTGCATCTTGCAAAAGGCCGCGTTCTCGCCTGCCTCCGTGGGCTTAAACCAATGGGATGCCACTTCGCTGCCCCGATAAGGATAGATGCCGACGCCTGGCACATCGAGCCAACGACGCCAACGCACGGTGGAAGGGAGACTGTCGGACGACATGTTGGGCAACTGGGCAAAAAAATCATCGCCCGCAAAATACTCGTCGGCAAGGTCGGCAAGGGAATGGCCCAGCTCATGGACAAAGACCTCACGGCTCTGCTTGTTGCGCGTGGCGAGGAGTATGTCACCGCCCATGCCACCATATTCGTCGGTATTGGAGAGGATTCCGACCTGCCGGCAATGGGGAACCAAGCGATGAAGGATGCGGTGAAGGGCCTCATAGTTGCCGCATCCCATCAGACGATGGATGCCGTCAAAATCAAGAGTAAGGCGGAAATAGGTGTCGCGGTGCTGCAGGGGCATGGGGCTTCGCTCGGGGCAAGCTCGCGTGCCATCGGCAAGGCAGATGCCCGGATGACTGATGCCGCGCTCACGGGAAACAACAGGGATGGCGTAAAGGTTGAAATAGCGGCGATAACGGTCGAAAGGGGGCGTGCGAAACAAATAATCGAAGCAACGACGGGCATCAGACAAAAACTGCTTCTGGTCGTCACGGGTGTAGCCATCGCCCAGCAGCACGAAGTCGATGGCGTGGTGCCCATGATAGGCAAGGGTGTCAACACGCAAGCTGTCTGTCGGGGCAGCAGGAGACGACAAGCACCACAAGGCGAGGTTGAAAAGGAGAAGAATGCGCGGAAAATAGTTCATGGGCAAGTAAAAACAACAAGGGAATGCGCTGACGCCATAAGCGTGTGCGCACTCCCTTTTCCTTAAAAGTTATCTATAACAATAATTTTCACCAAGTCCCATCAGCATGTCACTTAACCGTGGGGATGTTGAACTCTGTGACCTTGGAGATGTGGGTGCCGCCCTGGATGACGCTTACGCAAAACTTGGCCGTACCGTTCTTCAGGCGGTTGTCGGCCTTCACCATGGCGGTGTAGCGGATGCCTCGGCCTGGCTCTATCTGCTCTACGTGCATATTGGGCGATACAAAGAGGTGCTTGTTGCCCGTGGCCTCGACGACTGTCGGTTGCACGTCATGGATGGTTTGTGTGCCACGGTTCATCACCTCGAAGATGATTTTGCAGAGCTCGCCACGCTGAATCTTGCCGTCCTGGTTGTCATCCACAAAACGGGCATTGACAATCTCGATGTTGGGGGTATATTTCAAGCCTTGTGCCAATTCATCGACACTCGACTGGAGAGGCATGGTGGTCTCGGGCTCCTGGGCGGTGTAATCGCCTGTGTAGTCGCTCGAGCTGAAGTCGTAAATGCGGTCGTCGCCACTGTTGGAGGCATCAAAGCCGCTACCATATGTGGCCGACGCCATGGTGTCACGAGCCACGGGCTGCGCCTGGCTGGCACCCAAGGACGTGGGGGCTCCAGCCTGATGACGGGCATCGCGAGCTGCAGCACGAGCAGCCCTGTCGCGCTTGTACTGGTCAAGTTCCGCCTGTTGCTTCTGGTCTTGGGCGTGCCCGATGGCACCGCCTATGATAGCGCCGCCCGCCATGCCGACAATGGTGCCAATGTCAGACCCGCGAGGGCCCTGGGCTATTCCGCCTATGGCCGATCCTAAAATGCTACCCAACGTGCTGCCCGTGTAGGCGCCAGCACCCATATTCGTGTCACAACTGCCCATCAGAAGCACTGTTGCCGACAACCCAACTAACATGGTTTTTTTCATCTTTTCTATCATCTAACTATTGTAAAGGAAACACCAGAAAGCATGCCAAAATGCATACTGGTCACCTTCACAAACATCTTTCAATATGCAAAGGTACAGCAAAACCAACAAACCCATCTGCTCATTTCCCTAAAAAAGTGTAGGGATTCCCCCATAATATTCATAACTTTGCACACGCGAGGTGAGCGTAATGGCGCAACCCCGAGAACGGACATTTTTATAAACCTATAAAAACAAATCAAAACTTATGAACATCATTAAAACATTAGCCTTCGTGGTGTTGACGTGCGCTTCCACGCTCACGCTTAGCGCACAAGCCACCACGAAGTATGTTGTACATAGTAGTGGCTCGGTGCTGGGCGTGGGGGCAGAAAACCACGCTGTGTTACTGTCAGCAAACGATCCATCCGTGAAGCCTCTCACCCTGCAACAAGATGCCGACGGCAGTTACACGCTCTCCGCCAACGGGGGACAGGGACTCTTCCTCAGTCTGGGCACCGATAACGGCTGGAGCACCTACTTTGTGGGAAGCTCCACCAATGCGCGAGCTCATTATTACATCGAGAAGAGTGGCAACTATGTGAAACTGAAAAACAAGTACACCAACGCTTACCTCGGTACGGACGAAAGCAAAGTCGGCGCGTATGTGTTCTCTGACAAGAACGGAGCTGACACCAAACACTTGTGGAAACTCAGCGACACACCCAATGTGGAATTCTCCGTCGACACAATCAGCTATTCGGTGTTCCCCGAAGCCAAGAGACAAATCATGGAAGGATGGGGAGTGAGCCTCTGCTGGTGGGCCAATATGTGCGGAAAGTGGAGCGACAAGAAAATCGACGAGCTAATCGACTGGATGGTCAGTCCGGATGGTCTCAACTGGAACGTGTTCAGATACAACATCGGAGGAGGTGACGACCCCAACTGGACCAACTGCTACACTCATCACATGGGCAACGGCAAGGGACTACGCGCAGAGATGGAGGGCTTCCAGGACGAGCGCAATGGGGTGTTCCACTGGGAACGTGATGCGGCGCAACGCAAAATCATGCTAAAAATCAAGGAGAAAAGACCTGATGCCATCTTTGAGGCTTTTTCTAACAGCTGCCCATGGTGGATGACAGAAAGCGGCTGTTGCGCAGGCAATGCAGATGGGGGAAAAGACAATCTTAAGCCCGAATATTATAAGGATTTCGCTAACTATCTCGTGGAGGTATGCAAACACTATAAGGATGTGTACGGCATCGAGTTCCGGACGCTTGAGCCTTTCAATGAGCCCATGACCAATTATTGGCACAAGGCGGGTTCGCAAGAAGGCTGCCACTTTGACTTCGCCAGCCAAGTGGCCTTTGTCAAGGTGCTGAAACCGATACTCGAAAAGAGCGGGCTGTCGACCATCATCAGCGCAGCCGACGAAACAAGCATCGGAGCGGCCGTGACAGGACTGAAAGAGTATCAGAACGACGACGCTGCACAGCTTGTGGGACAATGGAATGCACACACATATTCCGCTGACAACAGGGCACGCAGCCAGTTTGGATCGCTCGCCAGAGCTGAAGGAAGACCTGTATGGATGAGCGAGACGGGGGCTGGCGGATCGGGCATCAGCGGCAACCTCAGCATGGCCCAACGCCTAATTGATGACGTGCGCTACATCGCACCCAGCGCATGGGTTGACTGGCAATATATGGAAGAAGATAACGACCAGTGGTGCCTCGTAAGGGGGAATTTTGCTGACGCCACTTATAACAAAGTGAAAAACTACTACGTGCGCCAACAGGTGACTCGCTTCATCAAACAGGGATATAGCATCGTATTCAGCGACAACAACCACTCTCTGGCTGCCATCAACCCAGAAGGAAACGAACTGGCAATTGTGCTACTCAACACCGACACGCGCACCGTACACCGCGTCAGCCTGCCCATGGCACATATCGTCGGCAATATTTCCGCTTGGCGGACAAGCGAGAAAGAGTCATTATCGCGGGTCAAAGACTATAAACAAGTGGGTGACAGCGTCATCGAAGTAGCACTGCCCGAAATGAGCATAACTACGCTGACCATACCAGTGACAACGCAAGATACGAAGACCGGCTATATCGCAAATGGTGACACGTACATGATAGTTCCACAATCTAACGCAGAGGCAGCAGTAACTGCGGCAGGAACACAGCTGGCAATCACAAAAGCTAATGCGGCCGACCCGTCACAGCAATGGACACTGAAAGAGACTTCGAAAAACTCATATCGCCTCATCAATGGCAATGGACGCATCCCTACATATGACAGTCAATACTATATAAATACGTCAAAGAAAGAACTGAGCAACCAAACTTTTTGCATAAAAGATGTGGACGGGATACATTTTAAGATTTACCCTAACGACGCCACAGACAGGGCATGGGACCTCGAAGGACAAAACATTAACGCCGACGCAAAGGTCGGCTTATGGGAATATGGTTCATCGGCATCTGCTGACCATCGAAACTGGATGTTTGTTAAATTGGCATCACATACAGCATATAACACTGGTATTACCAATCTGAAAAACA
>DAIOEQ010000050.1:273-11734 GCA_036746215.1 Prevotella sp. | reverse complement strand
CAGCAGCGTGATGTTCTCGTTGCAGAAGGTGGAGAATGTGGTGAAGCCGCCGCAGACCCCCGTGGTCAGCAGCAGCTTGGCTTGCGGCGAGAGCCATCCGCCGGGTGTGCCCAGCCCAGACAAGAACCCGATGATGAGGCATCCTAAAACGTTGACCGTGAAGGTGCCCCAGGGAAAGCCCGCGCTTGCGAGGGCGCCCATCCACTTCGACACGGCGAAGCGCAGGCCGCCGCCGAAGAAACTACCGACACTCACTATAAGCAAATCTCTCATAATATATAAAATAGGTGAATAGTTCTACAATCGTAACTTTATCTCCTGCAAAGTTACGATTTTTTTGTCTTTATGCGTCGTTTGACGCTCTTTTTTCTCTATTTCCCGCAGTTGTCAATATTGTCACACCATTGTAACAGGCGTGCAACAAGCCTGTAACACAGTGGTCGTAATTTTGCAACGTCATTTAATAAATATGAAGATGAAGGAGAGTAAGAAGAACATTTTGAAGGTGCTGTCGAAGGACGGCAAGAAGAAGACGGGCAAGTTTGACCGCATGGTGTTGCTGCTGGCTTTGCAGAAGATTGACAGCGACCAGTTTGAGTATGACGACGAGGCCGTCTACACCGCCGACAAGCGTTGCCTGGTCTACTGCCTGTCGCAGCGGGAGAGCTTCACGGTCCCCGAGGGCGTGGAGGTCATCGGCGAGATGGCTTTCCGCCGCAAGAAGAGCCTGAAGAACATCATCCTGCCCACGGGGTTGCTCAAGGTCAGCCGCGACGCTTTCTTCGACTGCGACCAGCTCGACAATGTCTATGTGCCCGCCACGGTCAGCGAGGTGGGTGGCTATGCCTTTGCCGAGTGTGAGTCGCTGAAGTCGGTCACCTTTGCCGGCCAGCCCAAGCACCTGTCTCGCCACGCTTTCGAGGACAGCGACAGCCTCTCTCGCGTCACCGTCCCCGCGGGCGCGTTGGAGGTTTTCCAGAAGGCCCTCCACTATGACGCCGTCGAGGACGAGTATCTCCTCGTTGAGGCCCAACCCAAGAAGGCCGACCACAAGGCCGCTGAGGTGAAGGCGCATGACAAGTCCAAGAGCGAAGTCCAGGCGAAGCCTAAGGACGAGGCGCCAAAGGCAGCCAAGAGTGAACGCCCAGAGAAGGCCAAGCCCCAGGGCAAGGCCAAGGCGAAGGGCCAGGACAAGCCCAAAGAGAACAACCACGATAAAGGACAGAAGGGCGATGGTCAAGGCAAGCACTAAGGCGAAAGCCGACGACAAGGCTTCAGCCAAGGCGCTGAAGCGCCACTATGTGGAGCGCGACATCAGTTGGATGTACTTCAATCGCCGCATCCTCCAGGAGGCCGCCAAGGGCAGCGTGCCCCTGCTGGAGCGTCTCTCGTTTCTCGGCATCTACAGCAACAACCTCGATGAGTTTTTCCGTGTCCGCGTGGCCTCCATCAGTCGCCTGCTCGACGAGCCCTCGCTCGACAAGGACACCCACCATGAGCTCAAGCGCAGCCTGAAGGCCATCAACAAGCTCAACGAGCAATACAGCCGCGAGTACACGCGCACCGTCGACGATGTCTTCGCCCGCTTGGCCGAGTGCGGCATCCGCCTCATCGACGAGCAGAAGCTCACCGAGGCGCAGAAGACCTACCTCCGGCAGTTCTTCTACGACAAGCTCAACGGTCTCGTCAACCCCATCTGGCTCAACGCGATGGACAATCTCGCCAGCCTTGAGGACAACCGCATCTACCTCCTCGTGGAGCGTCGCGAGACGGGCGACGACGGCAAGACGCGCTATGCCGTCGTGAAGATACCCGACAAGCAGGTGGGCCGCTGGGTCAAGGTGCCGTCGGGCCATGCCGACGAGGCCCACATCCTGTATCTCGACGATGTGGTCCGCCAGTGTCTCCCCCTCATCTTCCTGGGCCTCAAGCCCGCCAGCTATCGCGCCTGGTCGTTCAAGTTCACCAAGGACGCGGAGATGGAAATCGACAACGATCCCGACTATGGCACGCTGGAGAAAATCAAGCAGGGCGTCGACAGCCGGCGCCACGGCGACGCCGTGCGCATGCTCTACGACGCCACCATGCCCAAGGAGGCGCAGCGCCGCATCCTCGACCGCATCGACATCGACGAGCTCGACACCCGTCTGGCCGGCGGCCGCTACCAGAACCACAAGGACCTCATGTCCTTCCCCGACTGTGGCCACAAGGAGCTGAAGTATCCCCGTTGGGAGCACGTCATGCGGGGCGTGTTCGCCCAGCCCGACAGCATCCTCGACAAGATACGCGAGAAAGACCGCTTCATCCACGTGCCCTACCAGTCGTTCGACGGCTACATCCGCGTCTTGCAGGAGGCGGCCCTCAAGCCCGAGGTGAAGAGCATCAAGACCACCCTCTACCGCCTGGCCAAGGACTCGAAGGTCGTCAAGGCCCTCATCTCCGCCGCCCGCAACGGCAAGAAGGTCACCGCCGTGGTGGAGCTGCTGGCCCGTTTCGACGAGGAGAGCAACATCAAGTGGAGCCGCCGCATGCAGGAGGAGGGCGTCAACGTCATCTTCGGCGTCGAGGGGCTGAAGGTCCATTCCAAGCTCCTGCTCATCGAGTCGAAGAAGGGCGATATCGCCTGCGTCGGCACCGGCAACTTCCATGAGGGCAACGCCAAGGTCTACACCGACTACATCATGATGACCGCCCGCCGCGGCATCGTCCATGAGGTGGCCGAGGTGTTCCGCTTCATCGAGCATCCCTACATCCACCCCCAGTTCCGCGAGCTCATGGTCTCGCCCAACTCCATGAAGCGGCGCCTGCTGCGCCTCATCGACGTGGAGATAGCCAACGCCATGGCCGGCAAGGAGGCCTGGCTGAAGATGAAGATCAACCACATCACCGACAAGGACATGGTGGCCAAGCTCTACGAGGCCTCGCGCGCCGGCGTCAAGGTCGACATCGTCATCCGCGGCAACTGCTCGCTCGTCACCGGCGTGCCCGGCCTCAGCGACAACATCCGCTGTGTGGGCATCATCGACCGCTACCTGGAGCACTCGCGCATCATCATCTTCTGCAACGGCGGCAACAACAAGTATTTCATCGGGTCGGCCGACTGGATGCCGCGCAACCTCCTCAGCCGCGTGGAGGTCTACACCTCGGTCTATGACCCCGACCTGCGTCGCGACCTCATGCGCACCGTCGACTTCGGCCTGCGCGACACCACCAACGGCCGCCTCGTCGACGGCTGCGGCACCAATGGGCTGCAGGCCGGCGAACCGTTCCGCAGCCAGGCAGAACTGCAAAAAGCTTATGAAGAAGAACAGTGACAACCACACCCTCCTCACCGCCACGGAGGCGGAGGACCCGACGTGCCGCGACTGCTGCAACCTCGCCGCCATCGACGTGGGCTCCAACGCCGCGCGCCTGCTCATCAAGCATGTGGACTGTGAGCCCGACGGCACGCGCCACGTGTCGAAGCTAATGTTCCTCCGCGTGCCGCTCCGCCTGGGCATGGATGTCTTCGGCGGCGGCGAGGTCTCCGAGGAGCGCGCCAAGGAGTTTGTGGCCACGATGAAGGCCTACCGCCAGCTCATGAAGGTCTACCACGTGGCCCGCTACCGCGCCTGCGCCACGTCGGCCATGCGCGACGCCCGCAACGGCGCCGACCTCCTCGACCGCATCGAGCGCAAGGCCCACATCAAGCTCGACATCATCACCGGCGACGAGGAGAGCCGCATCATCTACGACAACCACCTCTGCTGGACCCTCTCCAATCCCGACCACGCACAGACGCGCTGCTTCCTCTATGTCGACGTGGGTGGCGGCTCCACGGAGATCAACTTCATCAAGGACGGCGAGCGCCGCTTCAGCCACTCCTTCCAGGTGGGCACCATACGCATGCTCAAGGGCAAGGTGAAGCCCCGCGACATCGAGGCCATGCGCTGTGAGGTGGCCGCCCTGGCCCAGGGGCAGCCGCCCTTCGACATCATCGGCTCGGGCGGCAACATCAACAAGCTCTATCGCCTGGCCTCCAAGAAGCGCAAGCTCGACTACCTGCCCGTCGTCACCTTGCGCGAGCTCCACGCCACGCTCAGCCCCATGACCGTGGAGCGGCGCATGGAGGCCTACGGCCTGAAGCCCGACCGCGCCGACGTCATCGTGCCGGCGGCTGAGATCTTCCTCGCCATCGCCGACGGGCTGAGGGCCAAGCGCATCCTCGTGCCCGGCATGGGACTGGCCGACGGCATCATCAACGAGATGGTGGAAAAGCTCAATCATGTATCACACAAATAAGAGACAATGAGAAAGATTTTTACGCTCTTGCTCAGCCTCTGCGCCGTGACAGCGGCCGAGGCGCAGACGCAGACAGTGAAGGTAGGCGGCACGCTCCGCGGCAAGTACGAGTATCAGACCCATGAGCGCGAGGGCCGCTTCGAGGTGCGCACGGCGCGCTTCAACGTGAGCGGCGACATCAATCCCGTCGTGTCCTACAAGGCCGAGATTGACCTCTGCGACGAGGGCAGCATCAAGATGCTCGACGCCTACACGAAAATCAAGCCCTGGCGCACGCTCAACTTCACCATCGGACAGATGCGCGTGCCCTTCACCATCGACGCCCACCGCTCGCCCGACCAGCAGTACTTTGCCAACCGCTCCTTCATCGCCAAACAGGTTGGCAACGTGCGCGACGTCGGCGCCCGGCTGGGCTACACTTTCGGCGTGGGCTTCCCCGTCATCGTCGAGGCGGGCCTCTACAACGGCTCGGGCCTGACCAACCAGAAGGACTTCTGGACCAACAGCGTCAACTTCTCGGCCAAGGCCCAGGTGCTCCTGCCCGTGGGCCTCGACGTGGTGCTCAGCGCCCAGAAGGTCAAGCCCGGCGACAAGACCGTCATGATGTACGACGCCGGCCTGACCTACCACCGCCGTGGCTTCATCGCCGAGGCCGAGTATCTCTACAAGCATTATGCCGACGGCGCCTTCCACCCCGTCCACGCCTTCGACGGCTTCGTGAGCTGCGACATCCCCTTGCGCCGCTGCCTCTTCACCAAGGTGTCGCCCCTCGTGCGCTACGACTACATGAGCGACCACAGCGACGGCAAGCGATACCTCGACGGCAAGGTGGACCCCGCCGGACGGCTCGTCGTCAACGACTACAAGCGCAGCCGCATCACCGGCGGCGCCACGCTGAGCTTCGACAAGCCCTTCATCTCCGAGATACGCGTCAACTACGAGAAGTATCTCTACCGCCACGACGCCCTGCCCAAGGTGAGCGAGCGCGACAAGATCGTGGTGGAGGTCATGACCAAGTTCTGACGCCCCACCGCACTTGTAACAGCAATGTAACACGGCTGTAAAAGGCGTGTAACAAGCGTTGCCTAATTTTGCGGCGAAAATAAGAACCAAACCAATCAGGATTCAAATGGAAACCATTTATCTTTGCATCGTCCTCTTCCTGCTCTGCCTGGCCGTCTTCGACCTGTTTGTGGGCGTGAGCAACGATGCGGTCAATTTCTTGCAGTCGGCGGTGGGCGCCCGTGTGGCCACCTTCCGCACAGTGTTAATCATCGCGTCGGTGGGCGTGGTCCTGGGCGCGGTGCTGTCGTCGGGCATGATGGACGTGGCGCGACACGGCATCATGATGCCCGACCGCTACTCGTTCCATGAGGTGATGACCATCTACCTCGCCGTGATGGTGACCGACGTGATCGTGCTCGACGTGTTCAACACGCTGGGCATGCCCACCTCCACCACCGTCTCGCTCGTCTTCGAGCTCCTCGGCGGCACGGCCATGCTGGCCATCCTCAAGGTCATCGCCGACCCGCAGCTTGACTACGGCATGCTGCTCAACTCCAACAAGGCCCTCCAGGTCATCATCGCCATCTTCGTGTCGGTGGCCATCTCGTTTGTCGTCGGCATGCTGGTGATGTGGATCAGCCGCGTGGTCTTCACGTTCAACTACAAGAAACACTCGCGCTATGGCATCGCCGTCTTCGGCGGCATCGCCTTCACCGCCCTGAGCTACTTCATCTTCATGAAGGGCATCGGCAAGAGCCCCTATCTCCCCGACGGCGTGCGCGAGTACATCGACGCCAACACCAACATGCTGCTGCTCGCCACCTTCGTGGTCTCCACCGTTGTCATGGAGGCGCTCCACCTGCTGCGCGTCAACATCTTCCGCTTCACGGTGCTCCTCGGCACCTTCGCCCTGGCCATGGCCTTCGCCGGCAACGACCTGGTCAACTTCATCGGCGTGCCCCTGGCCGGCCTCGACTCCTACCAGGACTACACGGCCAACGCCCACGGCGCCGGCATCGACGGCTTCATGATGTCGTCGCTCATGGAGAGCGCCAAGACGCCGCCCTTCTACCTGCTCATCGCCGGCGTGGTGATGATCGTGGCCATGGCCACCTCCAAGAAGGCGCAAAACGTCATCAAGACCTCCGTGGACCTCGCCCGGCAGGACGAGGGCGACGAGATGTTCGGCTCCAGCCGCGCCGCCCGCGCCATCGTCCGCTTCTGCCAGAACATGGTGGAGACGGTGGCCCACATCTTCCCCCTGGGCTTCCGCCAGTGGGTCAACGGCCGCTTCAACACCTCCGACGTGGTGCTCCAGGACGACAAGGCCGCCTTCGACGTGGTGCGCGCAGCCGTCAACCTCGTCATCGCCTCCATGCTCATCACCTTCGGCACCAACCACAAGTTGCCGCTCTCCACGACCTACGTCACCTTCATGGTGGCCATGGGTACGAGCCTGGCCGACCGCGCCTGGAGCCGCGAGAGCGCCGTCTTCCGCGTCACGGGCGTGCTGAGCGTCATCGGCGGCTGGTTCATCACGGCCGGCGTGGCCTTCCTCACCTGCGCCCTCGTCTGCCTCTGCATGTGGTATGGCGGTGTGGCGGTGCAGGTGGTCTTCATCGCCCTCGTGGTCTTCATGCTCATCCGGAGCAACCGCCAGTACAAGCGCAAGCAGGAGATGACCAAGAAGGAGGACGACACCTTCCGCCTGATGATGCGCACGCGCGACCCGGAGCTGGTGTGGGAGATGCTGCGCAACCATGTGCGCAACACCCAGTCGAAGGTCTGCCGCTTCGCCCTCGAACAGTATAACGCCGTGCTCGACGGCTTCAGCTCAGAGAACGTCAAGACGTTGCGCTCCTCCGACCGCTCGCTGCGCAAGGAGCTCGACGTGCTCAAGAAGTACCGCCGCCAGGAGATGCTCGGCCTGAAGCGCTCGCCCATGGAGATCGCCGTGGAGCGCAACACCTGGTTCCACGTGGGCGCCAACGCCGACCAGCAGTATGTCTACACCCTCAGGCGCATGCTCCAGCCCATCAAGGAGCATGTCGACAACAACTTCAACCCCGTGCCCGAGGCCTACGTCAGCGAGTATGAGCCCGTGCGCCGGAGGGTCAACGACCTGATGAAGATGACCTGCGAGGCCATCGAGACCAACCGCTACGAGCAGTATCGGGGCGTGCTGGCTGAGGCCGACCTCTGCAAGGACGACCTATCGGTGATACGCAAGGAGCACATCAACCGCATGCAGCAGAGCCGCTCCAACAAGTCGATGCAGGTCGACATGGTCTACCTCAACCTCCTGCAGGAGACCCAGCAGCTGCTCAGCGTCATGCGCCACCAGTTGCGCTCGGCCAAGAAGTTCATGGAGGAGTAGGGCGGCGCCCGATGTGCCGGGCGTGCCTAACTGATTACCATGTCATGATTGTAAAGTAGCCGTTACGTAGTTATTTCTTAGGACAAACAGGCTCTCAGGAATGGCGTATTTGCCGTGGGGTCACGCCCCGCGCGCAAATACGCCTTCTTTTTTGCGTTTCATGTAAGTGACAGGCACACAGTGTGTTGCGCGCGAATAGCGCAAGCCGAAAACGGGCGGCTCACGCGGCGTTTCGCGAAAGGTGCCTCCTCGCGCCTCGATGGCTGACCTTTCGCGACGGGGTTGCTGCCTGGCCGCGTCGCGGGAGGTGGACTGTCTTGGCTCGATGGGGCAGCTCTCATCGGCTTTTCCCACCTTTTTCTTCGCATTTTGGGCTGCCCACCCTTGTTTTGGGCAGTCGAAAAGCCGTTTCCGATCGCTAAAAGGGTGGGGCGGGAGAGGCCTGTTTTTTCAGAAAAACGGAGACAAAACGGTGTGCTTCCCGATGAAAGACAAAACCACTTCAGGTTTTGGGGTTAGGCTAAACGGGGACGCCTCAATCAAAGAAAGCTGACAACCGGCAAGGGCTTGCGCGGCTATCAGCTTTCTCATGTCGTGGCGCCCGCTTGCGCGTGGCGCCTGTGTTGTTGTGCGATGTTACGCCTTCTTGACGTTCTTCTCGGCCAAGGCAGCGCGGCGACTGCCCAGGATCATGGAGATTTTGCTCTCGGCCTGACGGTTGGCCATCTCGTTCATCGTTGTGAGTTTGTCGTTCATGTTACAATCTTTTTATCCTTAAAAACAGGGGCAAAGTTAAGCACGGCCGATGAAAATCCGTCGCCCATCCCGCGGAAAGTTGCCATCCGCCCCATTTCCTTGATGTATGTCAAAAACCGCTCTTGACCTATGTCAATCGCCCCGCCACCTGCCGCAACGCACCTCTTGGGCTTGTCTTTGACCTATGTCAAGAAAATCGGGCCCTGGATGATTTCGGCCATCGAATCGTTGGCGTAGCCGTCACCTATTATTATCTTTGCAGTCCGCTTTTGAGAGAAACGCTTGTTGGCAACCCGTTTTCGGGCCTTCGCTCTCCCCGTGAGGGCGACATTTGTGGCTCGGCCAACACACCTTCTAGACTTGCGGTCACCATAATTATAATAAAAGAAAGGACAAGAATGATGATTTACGTAGGTTTCACAGCCATTGTCATGTCTGTGCTTTGCACGATGGGCATCCTTTGTGGCAAGATTGATCTCGGCAAGTAAGCCGATTTCAATCTTTTTTTGTTTCCGCGAACTTCGTTCCCGTCCGCCATCTCGTTTCATCCCTCAACCCATTTCACCCATGGACTATCTTCCCCACGACCCCGCCATCCTCGTATCGAGTGTCAACCTCTATCTCCGCGATGAGATCTACGACACGCTGGAGGCCCTCTGCTACGCCTACGGGCGCGATCCCGAGGAGCTGAAGGCTTACCTGCGCGCCAACGGCTACCGCTTCGACGAGACGCAGCGACAGTTTAAGGAAATCTGAGCCACTGATAGCATTTTGTCACGATTGTAACAAAAAAGCGAGCTGTTTGTTGGCTTTATTCAATTACTTTTTGTAATTTTGCCACCAAAATTTGTTACGATTATGTGTGGAATAGTAGGTTACATCGGGCATCGCAATGCCTATGACATCTTGGTGAAGGGACTTCACCGACTGGAATATCGTGGTTACGACTCGGCTGGCGTGGCCCTCATCAACGACGCCGACGAGCTGCACGTCTACAAGGCAAAGGGCAAGGTGAGCGACCTGGAGACGGCAGCGGCGGGCAAGGACTGCTCGGGACAGGTGGGCATCGCACACACCCGCTGGGCCACACACGGTGAGCCCTCGGTGCGCAACGCACATCCCCACGTCTCGGAGTCGGGCAACCTGGTCATCGTGCACAACGGCATCATCGAGAACTTCGCCCTGCTGCGCGACCAGCTCACCGAGCGCGGCTACCACTTCCACAGCGACACCGACACCGAGGTGCTCGTCTATCTCATCGAGTATGCGCAGCAGACACACCACTGCGACCTCGCGGAGGCCGTGCGCCTGGCCCTGCTGAAGTGCATCGGCGCTTACGCCATCGCCGTGCTCGACCGACGCGACCCCCACACGCTCGTCGCGGCGCGCAAGGGCTCGCCCATGGTCATCGGCATCGGACAGGACAACGGCGAGTTCTTCATCGCCTCCGACGCCACGCCCATCGCCGAGTACACCAAGGATGTGGTCTATGTCGACGATGAGCAGATCGCCGTCTGCCAGCCCGGACACCCGCTGCAAATCACCGACCTCAGGAACCAGCCCGTCGACGTGGCGGTCAAGCAGATCGACATGGATCTCGACATGCTCGACAAGGGCGGCTTCCCACACTACATGCTCAAGGAGATTTTCGACCAGCCCCATTGCCTGCGCGACTGCATGCGCGGACGCCTCTTCGCCGAGGACGACATGGGCGGCAACAAGGCCTACGACCCCGCCTCGGGATACGCTGACCCCAACGTCCACAACGACGTGGTGCTGAGCGCCGTGCGCAACAACCGCGACCGGCTGCTCTCGGCCACACGCTTCATCATCGTGGCCTGCGGCACGTCGTGGCACGCCGGCCTCATCGGCAAGCAGCTCATAGAGCACTACTGCAAGATTCCCGTGGAGGTCGACTACGCCTCCGAGTTCCGCTACCGCGACCCCGTCATCTATCCCACCGACGTGGTGATAGCCATCTCACAGAGTGGAGAGACCGCCGACACGCTGGCGGCCATACAACTGGCCAAGGAGCGAGGCGCCTGCATCTTCGGCATCGTCAACGCCGTCGGCTCATCCATTGCCAGGGAGACCGACACCGGCATCTACATACACGTCGGGCCGGAGATCGGCGTGGCCTCCACCAAGGCCTTCACCGGACAGCTCACCTGCCTCATCCTACTGGCGCTCGCCCTCGGACACACCAAGGGCACCATCGACGAGCGCGAGTATGTCGACATGATACACGAGCTCAACGTCATTCCCGAGAAGATAGAGGAGGTGCTCAGACATAACGACGAGATACAGCTCCTGGCAAAGACTTACACCTACGCCACCAACTTCCTCTACCTCGGACGAGGATGGAACTATCCCGTGGCGCTCGAGGGGGCGCTGAAGCTCAAGGAGATATCCTACATCCACGCCGAGGGCTATCCGGCAGCCGAGATGAAGCACGGACCCATCGCCCTGGTCGACAACATGATGCCCTGCCTCTTCGTGGCAACACACCACAAGGGATACGAGAAGATCATATCCAACATGCAGGAGGTGAAGGCGCGTGGAGGACGCATCATAGCCATCGCCTCGGCTCATGATGACGAGGTGCGCAAGATCGCCGACGCCGTCATCGAGATACCCGACACGCTGGCGCCCCTCGCGCCGCTGCTCTCCGTCATTCCCCTCCAACTGCTCGCCTACCACATCGCCGTCGAGAAGGGACTCAACGTGGACATGCCACGCAACCTCGCCAAGAGTGTCACCGTGGAGTGACGCGTGAAGAGCCGCACAACATATCTATCAATAGGAACATGAACTATTTTATCATCATAAACGACGCTCAGCAGGGACCTTTCACCATCGCTGAGCTGCAGCAGAAAGGCATCAGCTCCGAAACGCTGGTGTGGACTGAAGGCATGGCCGAGTGGACGCCCGCTTGGCAGGTCGAGGAACTTCGCCCCATCTTCTACAAGCAGACGGCGGGCACGGCAGTGCCGCCGCCGCCACCCACAGGCCCCACCGTGGGCCCGCAGGGCGCACAACAGG
>DAIOEQ010000050.1:0-263 GCA_036746215.1 Prevotella sp. | reverse complement strand
GTGCTCCCGTGCCGCCGCAGGCCAATCCCGCTGGCACAGACCCACGGCAGGCTGAGAACGGATCGCAGCCCCACAAGCCCCGACACAACGGGCGGTGGGCTGTCATCGTGCTCGTGGTCGTGGCCGCCGTGCTGGCGCTCACCAACCCTTCGGAGAAAGCCCACAAGCGCGCCATCATGTCCAACGTGACCAATGGCGTCAGCCAGGTGACGGGGACCGACTCCGACAACCCGTTCGCCCAGGGACTGGGAGCCCTCGGCCGT
>DAIOEQ010000049.1:0-12234 GCA_036746215.1 Prevotella sp. | reverse complement strand
ATTCTTGAGCGGAAAAACAAGAAAGGCGGGGAACCAATGAGGTTCCCCGCCTTTCTTATGCATATACGTCTTCTTGGCTATGCGCTTTCGCTCTCTTAGCCATGTGCCTCTCCCAACTTTTCCAAGCGGCCCATAACCTTTGCAGGAAAGTGCCACGCGTGGCCATGACCTGCGCCCTACCCCATTTCCGCTATGTCGTCGGGAAACGGGTCGGCGTGGACGCAGCGCAGGTTCTTCTGCAGTTGCTCGACGCTGCTGGCCCCGACGAGCACGCTGGTGACGCCCGGCTGGTGCAGAATCCATGCCAGTGCCATCTCGGCCAGGCTCTCGCCACGGCCCAAGGCGGCGTTGTTGAGGCTTTGCAGGTAGGCCAACAACGCCGGGGTCAGGCGGGCTTTCTTCAGGAAGTGGTCTTGCGCCATGCGCGAGTCGGCGGGCACGCCGTGCAGGTATCGGTCGGTGAGCAGACCCTGTGCCAATGGCGAGAAGCTGATGAAGCCGATGCCTTGCTCCCGGCAATAGTCGAGAATGCCCTCACGAAGGGGCTCGCGGTCGAGCAGGTTGATGCGGCCCTGGTAGATGAGCAGTGGCACGTCGTGGGCCTTGAGGTAGTCGTGGCCCACGCGAAGCGCCTCCAGCGGCCAGCGCGACAGGCCGATGTAGAGCGCCTTGCCCTGCCGCACGATGTCGACAAGGGCTTGCAACGTCTCCTCCAAAGGTGTCTCGGGGTCGTAGCGGTGGCTGTAGAACAGGTCCACATAATCGACCCGCATGCGCCGCAAACTCTGCTCCAGGCTGGCGAAAAGGTATTTGCGTGAGCCCCAGTTGCCGTAGGGGCCCGGCCACATGTCGTAGCCGGCCTTGGTCGACAGGAACAGCTCATCGCGATACGGGCGGAAATCCTCGTCCATCAGTCGCCCCATCGTCTCCTCGGCTGAGCCATAAGGCGGGCCGTAGTTGTTGGCCAAGTCGAAGTGGGTGATGCCGTGGTCAAAAGCGCAATGGGTGATGGCGCGGGCACGCTCATAGCTGTCTCCGCTGCCGAAGTTGTGCCAAAAGCCCAGGCTCACCTTGGGCAGTAGCACACCCGAGCGGCCGCAGCGCCGGTAGAGGCCCGTGGCGTCATCGTATCGGTGGATGGAGGCCGTGTAGCGGTCTCGCAGTTCCATTTCGCTGATTGTACGTCCTTCCATGTGGGTGATGTTCTTCATGATGTGATGGCGCCTCCCTGCTGGAGTGGCGGGGAGCGTCAGTCAGAAAAGTGAGTGGGGTGGGGGCGCGATGCCAGAGCCTCAGGCCCCCGCCGCCTCTTGGTCCTTGCGGATGAGCGCCAGCAGGTGGTCGACGGCCTCATCCTCGGGTATGTTCTTTTCCACACACGTCTGTCCGCGGTAGAGCGACACACGCTTCGGACCCGCACCGACATAACCATAGTCGGCGTCGGCCATCTCGCCGGGGCCGTTGACGATGCATCCCATGATGCCAATCTTCAGTCCCTTCATCTCCTTCGTGGCCTCACGAATCTTCGCGATGGTGTCACGCAGGTCGTAGAGCGTGCGCCCGCAGCCCGGGCAAGAGATGTACTCGGTCTTCGTGGTGCGCAGGCGGGCGGCTTGCAGGATGCCGAATGCCGTGTCGGCGATGTCGGACTGGTCGATGTTGCCGTCGTTCATCAGCCAAAGGCCGTCGGTCAGTCCGTCCATCATCAGCGCGCCCATGTCGGCCGCCGACTCCAGTTGGAACTCGTCCTTGTCGTTCAGCCGGTACATCTGGGCGAACACCACGGGGTTGGACACGCCGGCGTTCATCATCTCGTGGACCAATGCGCGCTGGTCGCCCAGTCGGTTCTGGTGGTGCGAGGTGCATACCACGACGACCTCGGGATGGGCCTTGAGGCAGGCCAGGTACTCATCACTGGGTGTGCCAAACTGCAACACCAGAAACTTCACGGGAGCCTGGATCATGCCCAGGAAGGGCATGGCCGTCACAGGGAAGATGGGGTAGAGACGTGCGGCACCTGTGCCCTTGCCCTTCGGCTCGTAGGGATGGGTGCCGCCTTGGGTCAGCTCAGCGTAGACGTTATAGTCTGTGATATAGTTGTGAAGCGTGTCTGTGGGGGCTTCCGAGCCCGTGTAGATGTAGTCTGACTTGACCCCTTCATTCGGTGTCAGCGTCGTCTTTCCGGCTTGGCTGGCGCCCGCCTGCGACGTGATGACCACGGGCACATGGCTTCCGCCGATGTTGCCCACGGCCAGGGTGGCGCGCCTTGTGGGGTGGAGCCAGTCGAAGCCGTCGTAGGCTTCGCCAGGGATGAGAATGTGTCCGGCCTTGCGACTGATGTAGTCCACCAAGTGGCGAGCCACGGGAATCTCAGCCTCGGGCTCCTCGGAGAGCGACACGCGGATGGTGTCGCCGATGCCGTCGGCCAGCAGGGCGCCAATGCCCACGGCGCTCTTGATACGTCCGTCCTCGCCCTCGCCGGCCTCGGTGACACCGAGGTGGAGCGGATAGCTCATGCCCTCCTTGTCCATGGTGGCGACGAGAAGGCGCACCGAGCGCACCATGACCACCGTGTTGCTGGCCTTGATGGAGATGACCACGTCGTCGAAATGCTCGCGCTTGCAGATGCGCAGAAACTCCATGCAGCTCTCCACGATGCCCTCGGGCGTGTCGCCGTAGCGGTTGCGGATGCGGTCGGAGAGTGATCCGTGGTTCACGCCGATGCGGATGGCCGTGTGGTGCTCTTTGCAGATGTTGAGGAATGGCACAAAGCGGTCCTCAATCTTTTGCAGTTCCTGCGCATACTCCTCATCGGTATACTCGCGCTTGACGAACTTGCGCGCCGGGTCAACATAGTTTCCCGGGTTCACGCGCACCTTCTCGACGATGCGCGCCGCCACGTCGGCCACGTTGGGATTGAAGTGGACGTCGGCGCAGAGGGGCGTGCTGAAGCCGTCACGGCGGATGGCCGCCTGTATGTTTTTCAGGTTCTCCGCCTCACGGATGCCTTGTGTGGTGAGGCGCACCAGCTCGCCACCGGCCTTGATGATGCGCTCCGACTGGGCCACAGATGCCTCGGTGTCGTCGGTGCTGGTGGTGGTCATCGACTGGATGCGGATGGGGTTTTCTCCGCCCATGCCGAGCCTGCCCACATGCGCCACTGTTGTCTCGCGCCTGCGATAGTTGAATAAATCCATGTTGAACCTTGTGTCTTTAGCACTTGAATTTATAGTCCTTGATCTCGGCCAGGTCCTTGTTGGCCTTCTCGATCTTCTTGCCCAGTCCGGCCTTCCATGCGTCGACCTTGGCGGCGATGGCCTCATCGCCCAGCGCAATCATCTCCGCGGCGAGGATGGCGGCGTTCTGCGCACCGTTCACACCGACTGTGGCCACGGGGATTCCCGGTGGCATCTGGATGATGGAGAGCATGGCGTCGAGGCCGTCGAGCATGCCCTTGATGGGCACTCCGATGACGGGTAGGGGAGTGGAGGCGGCGATGACGCCCGGCAGGGCTGCGGCCATGCCGGCACCGGCGATGATGACCTTCACGCCACGGGCCTTGGCGCCCTTGGCAAACTGCTCCACGGCGTCGGGGGTGCGGTGAGCCGAGAGGGCGTTCATCTCAAAGGGAATCTCTTGCTCTTCCAGCCATTTGCAAGCTTTCTCCATCACTGGAAGGTCGCTTGTAGACCCCATGATGATACTGATTAATGGTTTCATAATATATCTTGTTTTATAGTCTTGTCATGCGATGTCGTGTGAGATGACATTCGGTTTCATGTGAGATAACACGCGATTTCATGTCAGGTGTCACATGGTTTCATTCAGATGATGGCCCAAAAGCCGAGAAGCACACCCACGAGGAAGCCTGTCACGACTTGCGCGAGGGTATGCTGGCGGAGTACCATGCGGCTCGTGCCCACCATGCCGGCGATGATGAGGATGAAGCAGAACCATCCCATCGGGTTGAAGGTGAAGAGGATGGAGAAGGCGATGAGCGCCCCCTCGAAGCCGCCGATGGCCGCGCTGTGGGTGGAGATCTTCCACCAGACGTTGATGATGGCGCACGCTATCTGTATGACCAGGGCCGCCACCAGGATGTTGGCCATGAACTGTGGGATGCGGATCAGGCTCATGAGGTAATAGCAGATGAAATAGCAGAGGATGGCGATGATGTAGGGTACCATGCGCCGTTCCTTCTGCGCCATCTCTGAGGAGGTCCATCCCTGGTAGCGCCGATAGAGGTGGATGAGCACCGTCGGCAGCAGGATGGTGAAGAGATAGACCATGGTGAGCACCGTCAGCTTGTAGGCGGTGGGCAGCAAACTCATGTAGCTGAAGATGAACAATGCCAGCAAGCCTGCGATGGGCAGGTAGAAAGGGGTGAAGACCATGCTCATCACCCGCGCTGCCAATATGATGTTTTTTTCTTTCATATGTGCTTTGGTAATGGTAGCCTCGTGTCTTGGGCTACGCCTTGCGCAGGCGTGCCACGGGCAGGTGGAGCTGCTCGCGATACTTGGCGATGGTGCGTCGCGCCACGGGAAATCCTCGTTTCTTCATCTCCTGGGCCAACACGTCGTCGGAGAGGGGTTTCTTCTTGTCCTCGTGGTCGATGAGGTCCTTGAGGGCTATCTTGATCTTTCGGGTCGACATCTCTTCGCCGTCCTTGGTGACATAGCCGTCGGTGAAGAAAAAGCGGAGGCGGAAGGTGCCCCAGCGTGTCTGCGCATACTTCTGGTTGCTGACGCGGCTGATGGTGGAAATGTCGAGCCCGGTCTTCTCGGCGATGTCCTTGAGGATCATCGGCTTGAGGTCGGCCTCGTCGCCGTCCTGGAAGAACTTCTTCTGCCAGTTGATGATCGCTTTCATCGTGACGTACAGCGTGTGCTGGCGTTGGCGTATGGCCTCGATGTAGCCCTGTGCCTTCTCCACCTTCTCCTTGGCGTAGAGCAACGCCTCCTTGTCGGTGCGCGTCATCTTCTGCTTGTTGTTCTTGTAGTGCTCCACCATGTTGGCGAAGTCTGCCGACACCCGCAGCTCGGGCACCCTTCCATGGTTGATGGTGAAGCTGACATGGCCCTCGTCGTCGGTGTCGACAATGAAGTCGGGGGTGATTTGCTGTGTGTTGCGCCCCATGGTCTCGCCGAGGGCGGCTCCGGGCTTGGGGTTGAGCTTGAGGATTTCCTGGTGGACGGTGTCGGCCTGCTCCTTGGTGAGGCCGAGCGAGGCGGAGATCTTGTCCCAGTGCTTCTTGATGAAGTCCTCGTAGTGGTTGGTCAGGACGCGTGTCATGAGGTCCTTGAGCTTGCCGGCCGGGCGGCGTTGCACCTGCAGGAGGAGACACTCTTGCAGCGATCGCGCGCCGATGCCTGCCGGGTCGAAGCGCTGCAGGAGCTTGAGCACGGCCTCCACGTCCTTCTCCGTGACGTCGACGCCATGGTATATGGCGAGCTCGTCGGCTATATCATCCAATGGTTTACGCAATATCCCGTCGTCGTCGAGGGAGCCGATGAGATACTCCATGATTTCCTGTTGCTGGTCGGTCAGTTCGAGAAGGCCCATCTGTTCCTTCAGCTTGTCGTAGAAGGATGTGGTGTCACCCCAGACCATTTCCTCATAGTCGGCGTTGTCGTTGTCGGCTGATGTGGCGTAGTGGTCGGCCTGTGGCATCTCGTCGTCACTGCCGAGGTTGGCGAGGGCGTTGTCGAGGGCTTCCTCGCGTTCCTCGCGCTCGCTCTTCCGCTCATAGCTGTCGTCGGCCTCGTCGGGGGCGGAAGTGCCGTCGTCGGCCATGTCGTGGGCGTTGCCAGCCTCATTTTCTCGCGGGTCGTCAGGTGGCGTCTCGGCGCCATTGTGCGGGTCGTCGAGGTCGTCGCGCCGTTGCTCCAGCGCCGGGTTGTCGTCGAGCTCGAGCGCGATGTTCTGCTCAAGTTCCGCGAGGGGCATCTCCAGCAACTTCACTTGCAACATCTGTTGTTGCGAGAGGCGTTGTTGCTGGGTTTGTGTCTGCGCTTGGGTTTGTATGAGTTTCTGTGCCATGCGTTATTTCCAGTATTCTTTGAGTTGCGCCGCTGTGGCGGCAATCTTTTGCGGATCCTCGTTGCCGAACCGCTTCCACACCTCTTCGCAGGCGTGGAGCAGGGTGGGGGAGACGGGACACTCGTTGTTGAGATAGGGATCCACGACTTGGTATGCCCGCATGATGGTCACCACGTCGTCGGGCTTGACCTTGGTGAGCTTGGCCAGTTGGGCGATCTCGGGTGTCTCCGGCACCATGGTGTTGGGCGTCAGGCGAAAGTAGAGGTCGAGCGTCATGATGAGCAGGATGGGCGTGATGCGCTTGTCACCCAGTCCCTCGACGGGCTTGAAGTCTTTCTCCCACGACTCGTTGATGACCACCCCGGCGTAGAACTCGCCTGCCGCCCCGAAGCCGTTCATGCGCTTGAGGAGCTTCACCTCGCGCGAGAGCCGTCGCGGGTTGTCGGCGTAGGTGCTCCACAGGCGTTGCAGGTTGGGCGTGTCGATTTGCCTCAACTTGAACATCTTGCGGTACAGGTATTCGGGCGGCAGGTGCAGCTCCAGCGCGAGGTCGACGAGCGCGTGGCTGTAGAGGGGCTTCACGCCCTGCGGCCGTTTGAGGTACAGCTGCATGAGCATGAGCCAATATTCGTCTTGCCATGAGGGGTATTTAGCCATATTGATGCGACTTATGTGGTGATGTGCAAAGATACATCAATTATTTGGTGACGCTTTATTTTCGGGCGTCTTTTTCTGCGTCTTTTTCGTGTGGCTTACCACTCGATGCCCCCTTGGACCATCTTCTCGCTGTCCCAGGGTGCGGGTGCACCTCCGAGATACTTGTGGAACCATTCGAGGTGGGCGTTGTAGTAGAGCGGCATGGAGCGAAGGCTCGAGGGCCAGTGGCCGTCGTTCTCGAAGACGATGAGGCGCGAGGGGATGCCCAGCGTCTGCAGGGTGGTGAAGTATTGGAGCGACTGGTTGTACGACACGCGGTAGTCTTTCTCGCCGGTGATGATGAGTGTCGGGGTGGCGAAGCGCTCGACATACTCCGAGGGGCTCCACTTCTTGTAGAGCTTGGAGTTCCAGGGCTGTCCCTCCAGGTCGAAGTTGGGGAACCAGAGCTCCTCGGTGGTGCCCCACATGGAGCGCAGGTCGAAGAGACCCATCATCGAGGCGAGGCAGCGGAAGCGCTTGGTGTGGCCTTGAAGCCAGTTCATGAAGTAGCCGCCATAGGACCATCCCATCGCTCCCATGCGCGTGGAGTCGATGTAGTGGAGCTGCGCGAGTTGGTCGGTCACCTTCATCACGTCCTCAAAGGGACGTCCTCCCCATGAGCCGCTGATGGCGCGGCAGAACTTCTGTCCGTAGCCCGTTGAGCCGTGGGGGTTGGGATAGGCCACCACATAGCCTGCACCGGGGAACACTTGCCAGTCGGGGCGGAAGGAGTCCATCCATTGCATCTGTGGTCCTCCGTGCACGTTGATGACGAGCGGGTAGCGCTTGTTGGGGTCGAAGTCGTGTGGCTTGACGATGAAGTATTCCACGCTGTCGCCGTCGGCTCCGATGACCCAGTGGGCTTCCGAGGGCCTGATGTCGACCTCGGCCTCCATCTGGTCGTTGAGGTGTGTGACTTGCCGCTCGGCGAAGCGGTTGCCTGTCTTTCCGGGCGTAGCGGTGTGGTAGAGGGCCACGGGTTTGCCTGTGGTGGAGTAGGTGTAGTAGAAACCACCCTTGCCGTCGGGCTCGAAGCTGCCGATGGCTCGTCCGGCGATGAGCTTGCTGATGCGCGCGTCCTTGAGTCTGACCTGATAGAGAGGTTGGTATCCGCGCTCCTCGCCGAGGAAGTAGATGCTCTTGGAGTCGGGTGCCCACTTGTAGTCGTCGACCCAGTTGTCGTAGTTTTCCGTCAGCACGCGCTTCTCTCCCGTCTGGCGGTTGATGAGCCCGAGCACGAAGCGGTCGCTTTCATAGCTCGGCGTGCGCTGGAAGCGGTAGGCGATCCAGCGCCCGTCGGGGCTGTACTGTGGGCTGCCGTCCCACGCCTTGTTGTCGGCGGTGAGGTTGCGGGCCTCTCCTCCCTTGACGCTGACGGTCCAGAGGTCGCAGTTGGTGGACGCTTCGGGATGGGCATCGTGGTTGCTCAGGTAGCAGAGCTCCTTGGAGTCGGGGGAGAAGACATAGCCGGTAGGGCCGCTGGGCGAGAACACCGGGCTGTGGAAGCGGCCGGGCGTGACGTCGGTGTAGGTCTTGGCCACGGTGTCGTAGATGATGATATGCCAATAGCGGCCGTCGTTGTATTCGGTCCAGTGGCGGAAGAGCAGGTTGTCGGCCAGGTGCGCCTGGATGGGGTTTTTGGCGCGCTTGTCCATGGCGTCCTTGTTGGCTTGCCCGTCGGCCCCGCCGATTTCGGGATAGACCTCGGCGGCGAAGGCCACGAGGCGACCGTCGGGCGACACCACTGGGTTCTGCACGCCGAGCGCGTAGTCGGTGACCTGTGTGGCTTTCCCGTCAGTCAACTTGAAGAGTTGGGTGGCTCCCTTCACCGCGGTGCAATAGTAGAGGCTTTTGCCATCCTGCGACCATTGGGGCGCATAGCTCTTGTCGTTGGTGGTGACGGGGGTGGGTTCCCCCTTGCTTCCGGGCTTCATCACGTAGACGTTGCTGAACGATTGCTGTGTCTTGAGGTCCGAGCGGCTGGTGGAGTAGGCGAGGGTGCCGTCTTTCGAAACCGAGGGCGACGACACGTATTGCACGCGATAAACGTCCTCCACGGTGAATGCCCGCTTTTGTGCGGTGGCCGACAGCGTGGCCGCCAGGGCGAGCGCGGTTATGATAGTCTTTCTCATTTTGATGGGTTTGGTTCTGAACGCAAAGTTATGGAAAATCTGTTGAATAGTGGATTATCCGTAGGATAAATATGTGTAAAGAGGCATGAAAAGGGCAAAGTGCGACAAAAAAGTGACAACTCTAAGTTTGCAAAATAGTGGATTAACGGCTTTTGGAGCCTTGCTTTCATCCTTTCTGCCGTGGAAAGCGTTTCAGAAGAGGCCGTAAGACTTGTTTGTAGGGCGATGATAGGCAATATTTCCTGCCTGTGAGAGAAACTGGGCGATTTTTGGAGAGAAAGCGAAGACATATGACGTTTCCCGTTTAGGTCAAGCTCATTTTCCTGTATCTAATTTGAATGATTTAGGTAGCAATTATTGTCTTGTTGCGCCCTTTGCTTTTATGACCATTTCCTTTGTTCTTAGGTTCTTTTCTTTCGCTCCAATTTTTCTTGTTGTTTTGCGCTTGTTCGTTAGGACTGTTCTGAAAGAAGAGCCCCTTTTGACTTTTGCTTTTTTAGGCAGCAAAGGTCAATGGGGGCTTTTCCTGTCACGGTTTCAGTCGTTCCACCAGTTCGCGCATGCCTTCCGAGGCTCCTTTCTCTATATGCGTGATGTTGCGGTACCCACTGAGGTTCACGGTGTTGGGGTCGATGAGGTAGATGGGGCAGTCGGGCTTGGTGTACTGCACGAGCCCTGCGGCGGGATACACATTGAGCGACGAGCCGATGATGACAAACACGTCGGCCTCTGCCGCCTCGCGCGCAGCGGGCTCGAGCATGGGGACGCTCTCGCCGAAGAACACGATGAACGGGCGCAGGAGCGATCCGTCACCCGCCTTGGTTCCCGGCTCCACGTCGCTGTGCTCGGGCGTGAGCTCCTGGATGTATCGCTCGTCATAGGGGGCGCGGCTCGAGCACACCTTGGTCAGCTCGCCATGGAGGTGGATGACGTGTGTACTGCCCGCCTTCTCGTGCAGGTTGTCCACGTTTTGCGTGAGCACGCTCACCTCATAGTCGCGCTCCATGCCGGCCACCAACCGGTGCCCCTCATTGGACTGCGCGTCCCACAGCTTGCGTCTCATCATGTTGTAGAAATTGGTGACCAGGGTGGGATTGGCCTCCCAGCCCTCGTGCGAGGCCACCTGCTCCACGGGATAGTTCTCCCACAGTCCGTCGTTGCCGCGGAAGGTCTTGAAACCGCTCTCCACCGACATTCCTGCGCCGGTCAGAAAAACCACTTTCTTCTTCATAGTCATAGGGGTTATTAAAAGTTATTATTGCACAAAAATAGTAATTTTTCGAGTATAATGGTCCACCAAACAATTAAAAATCGTAACTTTGCGCATTATTTAAAAAATATTATCAGAAGAATGGATAAAGTAAGTTATGCTCTTGGTATGAGCATCGGCCGTCAGCTGCAGCAGATGAACGCCGCCGAAGTGAACGTTGACGATTTCGCACAGGCCATCAAGGACGTGTTTGCCTCCAAGGCCACGCTCACCGAGACAGAGGCACAGGCCGCCGTTGAGGGTTTCTTCCAGAAGAAGGCCGCCGAGCAGGCTACGGCCGCCAAGCAGGAAGGCGAGACCTTCCTGGCCGAGAACGCCAAGAAGGACGGTGTGGTGACACTGCCTTCTGGACTGCAGTACCAGGTGTTGCGCGAGGGCGACGGACGCAAGCCGTCGGCTACCGACCAAGTGGAGTGCCACTATGAGGGCACGCTCATCAACGGACAGGTGTTTGACAGCAGCTACCGCCGTGGCGAGACAGCCACATTCGGCCTCAACCAGGTCATCAAGGGCTGGACCGAGGGCCTGCAGCTCATGCAGGAGGGCGCCAAGTATCGCTTCTTCATCCCTTACCAGTTGGCTTATGGCGAGCGTGGCGCTGGCCAGAGCATTCCCCCTTACGCCACTCTCATCTTCGACGTTGAACTGGTGAAGGTGAAGTGAACGGCAGGCACGGGCAAACGCCGTGCGGCAGACATGGAAAATTCAGAAAAAACAAATACTACACAATGAAAAACTTGAAATCATTGGCCATTATGGCTATCGCCGCAGCAGCCCTCTCGGCTTGCGGCAACTCCACCCCCAAGGCAGACCTGAAGAGCGATGTCGACTCCTTGAGTTACGCTATCGGCATGCTCCAGTCACAGTATATCCACCAGGTCATCCAGTCAGGACAGGCTGGCATTGACACGGCCTATATCGATGAGTTCGTGAAGGGCATCAACGAGGGCGTCAACGCGGGCGACGACAAGAAGAAGGCCGCATACATCATGGGCCTGCAGGTCGGACAGGGCCTCTCCACCCAACTGGTGAAGAGCGTGAACCATGAGGCCTTCGGCGCTGACAGCACGAAGACCATCTCACTGAAGAACCTGCTCGCCGCCTTCATCACAGGTGTCTACGGCAAGCCCGGACTGATGACTCCCGAGACCGCCCAGGAAGTGGCGCAGACCAAGATGGAGGCCATCAAGACCGCCACGATGATGAAGGAGTATGGCCCCAACAAGGTGGCCGGTGAGAAGTTCCTCGCTGCCAACAAGAAGAAGCCCGGTGTGGTGACACTGCCCTCCGGACTGCAGTATAAGGTCATCAAGGAAGGCAACGGCCCCATCCCCACAGACACCACCACGGTGACCGTCAACTATGAGGGCCGCACCATCGACGGCAAGGTCTTCGAGAGCTCTTACACCAACGGCAACGGCGCCGTGACCATCCAGCCCAAGCAGTTCATCCCCGGATGGACCGAGGCGCTGACCCACATGCCCCAGGGTTCCGTGTGGGAGGTCTACATTCCCCAGAACTTAGGCTACAAGGAGCGCCAGGCAGGCGCCATCAAGCCTTTCTCTACGCTGATCTTCAAGATTGAGCTGGTGAAAGTCGGCAAGTAATATAGAAAGGATAGACATCATGAGAAAGATATTGTTGTTAGCACTGGCTATCGTGGCAAGCGCCACATTCAGCACAGCTGTGGCCGGCAAGAAGGACAAGAAAAAGAAAGTGCAGGCCGACACGGTGATGACCTGTTGCAAGCCTGTCACGCTCGTCACCTCGTCCGACTCGGTGAGCTATGCCGCCGGTTACGCCTCCACCCAGGGCCTGATGCCCTACCTGCAGGAGCGCCTCCACGTCGACACGGCCTACCTGGCCGACTTCGTGCGTGGTTACCGTGAGGCCATCGCCAAGGCCAAGGATCCCGCTTTCGTGGCCTACAGCGCCGGCGCCAGTGTCGCCGAACAGGCCAAGAACCAAATCCTGCCGGGTGTCTCGCGCAACCTCGAGGGTACCAACGACTCCATCACCGCCGCTCTCTTCCACGAGGGCTTCCTGGCCGGTGTGGTGAGCGACACCACGCTCTTCAAGGGCGAGACAGCCGGA
>DAIOEQ010000048.1:5609-12336 GCA_036746215.1 Prevotella sp. | reverse complement strand
TTAAATGTGTCAAGAAGTACCCGCTGGGCAGCTTGCCAAGCGCGAAAGCCTTTTTTAAGGAAACAAATAGTTGTGCGGATGAAATAATCTTGTTACTTTTGCATGAGGTGAGCGATGATGGTTTCCAATCGCAGGTCACCTTTTTATAATATAGCAGTCGCAGAGCATATGAAAAGTACAGATAGCGTGATTACCAGCACGCAAAACGCACGCGTGAAGAAACTCATCTTGTTGCAGCAGAAGTCGTCTGAACGCCGCAAGGCAGGCTTGTTTGTGGTGGAGGGGCGCCGTGAGTTGCTCCATTGCCTCCACTCGGGCTACGAGATTGACACGCTCTTCTATTGTCCCCAGCTTATGTTCCCCGCCGGCGACGATGCCGAGTTGCGACAGGTCATCGCAGGCAATCATGCCCTTGAGGTGACCCCAGAGGTCTACGAGCGCATGGCTTATCGTGGTTCCACGGAGGGCGCCATCGCGGAGATGAGAGCTCGCACGCGAACACTGGATGACCTTCACTTGCCCGACAACCCCCTGCTGATGGTCTTGGAGCGTGTGGAGAAGCCAGGCAACCTGGGTGCTGTGCTCCGTTCGGCCGATGCCGCGGCTGCTGATGCCGTCATCATCTGTGACCCCCTCACCGACCTCTACAACCCCAACCTCATCCGCTCGAGCATAGGGGCCATCTTCACCGTGCCCACGGTGGCTTGCTCATCGGCTGAGTGCATTGCCTTCCTAAAGGAACGGGGCATCCGCATCCTCACGGCCCAACTGCAAGACTCGCATCTCTATTACGACACTGACATGCGCCAAGGCACGGCGTTGGTCATGGGCACCGAGGCCACAGGGCTCACCGAGCCGTGGCGCCAGGCGGCCGATGCCCATATCCGCATACCCATGAAGGGACAGCTCGACTCGCTCAATGTGTCGGTCAGCGCGGCTATTCTGCTTTTTGAGGCTGTGCGCCAACGTGAGGGATAAGGCTTTCCACACTTCCCATGTCGGGAAACCGTGCTTGCAAGGCGCGTGCCTTTTCTGCTGTTTTCCCGATGAAGCGGGCGTACTCCTCCGATTCGGGATGGAAGGGACGGTGCCCCAACGCCTCGCGTATCGGTCGCCAAGCCTCGAGGAAAGCCTGTGTTTGGCGGGAGAAATAAGTGTCGCCAAACCGTTCGAAGATGTAATTGATGGCTTGTGGGGTGGGGTGGAGCATGTCCTCTTGATAGAAACGGTAGTCACGCAACTCGTCGAGCACAATCTCGTAGGAGGGAAAGTAGTCCACGGTGATGTTCGCGGCTGCCTGTCTCACCTCTTCGATGGCAAGCAATAATGTCGCCTTCGACAGTTGTGAGCCATGATAACCATACTTGCGATAGCGGATGGGAGAAACGGTAAGGACAAACCTTACCCGTGGATAATGCCGGTGCACCAAGGTGATGGCTTGGCGCAAATAGTCGGCACACTGCGCCACGCTGAGTATCCGCTCGTCGAAGAGCCGTTGGGGGCGCTTCTGGCAGTTGTCTACAATATCGCCCGTCTCCTTGAGCACATACACGTGATTGGTGCCTAAGGTGAAGACGCACGTCCCCTGTTCTTCAGGCCGGAAAGGCATGCGCCCCTCATTGGTCAGGCGCTCTATGGTGTGGACGATGCTGGCTGGATTGTACATCACTCCATAGGGATTGACCACGGTGCGAAACCGCTCTTGGCTGAAACGCTGGCCCATGTTGTCGGCAAAGCATGAGCCTACAAACAACATGCGCTCACAAGGTTCAATCTTCCATGGGGAAGAAGGAATGTCGATGGGAGTCCTGAAATCCATGATTTAACTTAACTACGTGAGACCTGCATGCCATGGCGACTGAGCGTCATGTCGACAAAGCGTGCGCCGGCGTTGGTGGGGTGGCTGTTGAGCGTGGCCTTGATGCGCGCTGCCGCCTCTGGGTCCTTGGCCACCATGTAGAGATAGCCGCCTCCGCCTGCGCCCGGCAGCTTGTAGCCCAGGCACAAGTCGTCCACGAGGTCGGTGATGCGGCGGCACGCCTCGGGGTTGGTGCCCCTGTCAAGCGCTTGGTTTTGATGCCATGTCTTCCGCACCAATTGTCCCATGGCCTTGAAGTCCTCGCGCTGTATGGCCTCGCACATCGCCAGCGTGTGTGCCTTCATGTCGCGCAAGAGCGACAACTGCTCGTGTTGGTTGACGAACATCTTTCGCACAATCTCCGACAGGATGTCTTTGGCCGTGCGCCTGATGCCCGTGTAATAGAGCAGGTGGCACGCCTGGTATTCAGGCTGGGTGAAGACACCGCTTGGCAACCAGCGCACGACGGGTTGCTGGTCGAAGCCGGGTTGCGTCTGCAGCAGTTTCACGCCGTGGAGCAGTCCGCCAAACTGGTCTTGCCATCCGCCGCCAGTAGTGAGGAGCTGTTCCAGCACCAGCGTGCGCCGGCCAATCTCGCCTTTGTCCCATCCCAGTCCGCAAAACTCGTTGAGCGCACCGAGCACGGTGGCTGCCAACACGCTGCTTGTGCCCAGGCCCGATCCGGCTGGAATGGCCGACAGTAGTGTCACCTCGATGCCACAACCGAAGTCGCGTAGCTGGTCTTGCAAGGTCTGGTAGGGTTCTGCCCCAAACGAAGGCAGAAAGCCACACAAGGCCAGGGCGGCCTTGGGAATGGAAAAAGGACTGCCCACCTGGTTGAAGGCCGCCAGTTGCTCATAGGTTGTCACTTCCTCGGAGGCTCCGAGGTCGATGCTGCGCAACACCACGTGTGGCTCTTGGCATGGTTTCACGTAGGTCTGGATGGGCTGTTGGCCGTTGAGTTCTATGGCGAGGTTGATGACGTTGCCGCCCTCCATGAGGCAGTAGGGGGGTGTGTCAGTCCAGCCACCGGCGATGTCGATGCGCACTGGCGAGCGTCCCCAAACGATTTGGTCGTCGTAGACCGTCTTGCGGGGTGCCATGCGGTTGCTGACTGCGGTTAGCGTGAGGCCTTCGCGCAACAGGTCAAATGCCTGGCGCTCCCAGTCGGCCTGTTGCTTGCCGGTGGCAATCAGCGAGCGGAACATGGCGTCGCTCATGCGCTTCATGAGCGGCTCGTTGTCGCCAATTGGTTGTGGGGCGGGTATGTGATGCTTGCGGAAGGCCTGTGCCGCATTGTCGAGATCGAGCTGATAGAACACGCTGTGCGCATGGTTCGTGGCCAACGACTGCCAGTTTTTTGTGCGATACTGGGTCCGTTGAGCCGTCAGGCGGAAGAGGTTGGCTTGCGTGGATATCTGTTCGGCTGACAGCATTTCGTCATGGGCTGCCGCCTCGTTGCCGCGCATGTAGTCGTCAAGTGCGTTGCCATCGGTCAGCAGCGGGAAGCGGGGATATGTCTGCTCGTCACCCGCAAACTTGTCAAAGTAGCCATATCGTCGCACGCACCAAGCCTCGCTGCCGATGGGCACAAAGTCGATGCACTCATTGGGCGCGAGCGTCACGTGCCAGTCGTTTTCGGGCACACCCGTCACGATGTTGTTGTGGGTCAGCTTCCAATGGGCGCCCAGGTGGCTGTTCTCCACCCACACGTTCTCGTTGCTGTCGTTGAAAGGCATCTCTGTGATGGCGTTCTGCACGAAGATGCTGGGGCAGGGTTTCATGGAGTGGTGCAGGATGTGGCGTTGGTCATTGACCAGGTTTTGTATGGCGACCGTTGAGGAAAGCAACTCGTGCGATGTGCCGAAATGGTAGAACTCGCCGCCTGGAAGGGGCAGGATGGCCACCTTTAGCCCGGCCACCTCGTCATCGTGCAGGGTGGGGTGGGTGCCCAGGCAGCAGCCGAAGGTGCCATAGAGGTCATATTCCGTGAGCTTTCCGTCGTGTGTGGAATGGCGGATGAGCACGTCGATGGCCTTGTCGGACAAAAGCCACACGCCGATGTCAGTCAGGTAGAAATGGTCTTTTTGCAAGCGGTTGAGTGTGTCGACCGATGGCTTCTGCAGCATACACTCGAGAGAGCCCGGCTCCTTGCGCGAACTGACGAACACGCCATGGTCCTTGGCAATCTCCGGGCCGAGCCACAACCCGTAGCACACCACATCGGCCTCTGGGATGGGCTGCAGGGGCTCTGTGGAACGGATATATACGTCGCCGCTCACAATCATGGTGCGGAGACACTTGGGCGCGTTGTCCATGATGCGCTCGTAGAGAGGCAGTTGCAGTTGCAGCAGGTCCTGTGAGAGCCGTTGCCCGCGCTCCCATCGAAACACGGGGATGGGCGTCAGAATCTTTCCCGATGGGGCGTAGGCTGGCAATCGTCGGCTTTGTCCGCCCGCATGGAGCAACAGCAGTTGCTCATCTTTCTTCTTTCCGTGGGCCTTCCAGTACTCCATGAGCAAGTTGACCGATCCGCCCCCAGAGCCCAACTTGTGGCCGATGGGGTCGTTGGTGCAAAACCATTCGTCTTTCGGGTAGCCTGTTATGTCGTGAAAGCATCCCACCAGGTTAGGCGGGAGTGATAGGAGTTTCTTCATCTTGGTGTGTGTTGTGGCATTCCTGCCAGTTGGTTCTTGTTGCAAAAGTACATATTTTCTTTGGTCATCATGGTATATTTTGTTACTTTTGCTGAAAATATTTTTCATTCATGAATCACAACCAAGACGGATTGTTCAAGAAGGGCGGCACCAGCTTCCTCCTCCCTTTCGCCATGATTACCATCTGCTTTGCCATGTGGGGCTTTGCCAATGACGTGACAAACCCGATGGTGAAGTCGTTTGGCCTCATCTTCCAGATCAGCAAGTTTGAGAGCAGTTTTGTGCAGGTGGCCTTCTATTTGGGCTATTTCTGCATGGCCCTTCCTGCCGCGTTGTTCATCCAGCGCTATTCGTTCAAGGCTGGTGTGGTGACGGGCTTGGCGCTCTATGCTGTGGGCGCCTTGGCTTTTGTGCCGGCCAAGGCCACGGGCTCGTTTGTAGCCTTCTTGCCCGCTTACTTCGTGATGACATGTGGCCTGTCGTTTCTTGAGACCAGTTGCAATCCCTATGTCTATGCCATGGGAACGGAAGAGACCGGTACCCGGAGACTTAATTTCGCCCAGGCGTTCAACCCCGTGGGTGCGCTCACGGGCGCTTTCATCGCGCTGACCTATGTGTCGGGCAGTCTCGACACCACCGATGGCGTGACGAGGGGGCGCCTGATGGTGACCGACCCACTACGCTTTGAGGCCATCAAGGCGCACGACCTCGACGTCCTGGTGCGCCCGTATCTCTACATCGGCATCGTCATCCTGGTGTTGCTGGTGGCCATCGTGCTGACGCGCATGCCGAAGGCTTCTGACGAGGGCGAGCGGAAAGGCTTGTGGAAGGCTTATGGTCAACTGTTGCGCATGAAGACCTACCGACAGGGTGTGATAGCCCAGTTCTTTTATGTGGGGGCGCAGACGGTGTGCTGGGCTTACATCATGTATTATGGTCACCATGTGTTCTCCGACATGGAGGGCATGACGGAGGCGGTGGCCCAGCAGGTCACCACCTATTATTACTTGGGTGCCCTGGCCTTGTTTGCCATTGGTCGATTTGTGTGCACTTATTTCTTGAAGTTTGTCGAGGCTGGTCGCTTGTTGGCTTTGTTGGCCTTGGCTGCCATAGTCTTCCTGTTGGGTGTCATCTTTGCCGATGGTCGGGTGGGCCTATGGTGCCTGGTGGCCGTGTCGGGATGTATGAGCCTGATGTTCCCCACCATTTATGGCCTTGCCCTGACGGGTGTCCGTGACAATGTGAAGTTTGCTGGGGCGGGCCTGGTGATGAGCATCTTGGGGGGCAGCGTTATTCCTCCCATTCAGGCGGCCATCATGGACTGCCAGTCGGAGGTGCTTGGGCTTTCGAGCGTCAACTATTCTTTCGTCATCCCATTGCTTTGCTTCGTGGTCATACTTTGGTATGGCTGGAAGCACTGAGCGTGTCATCCTTTTATTCGGATATTAGTGCTTCTGTGCTGCAAGGACCATTGGATCCTACGGCCGCGCCACGGATTGTCGGCGTTACGCTGTTGCTCCCATTGTAGAAGTCGACCTGAGTGTCGTCACCGTTGAGCCTCAGGTTGGGGTTCCAGTAGAGCGTCCGGCGATAGTCCTTGTGGCTGGGCAGGGGCTTGTCGCTATAGTCGGGATGGTAGAAGTCGTCGGGCATGTTGAAGCCATGCAAGGTGATGCGCCTGTCACGCATGGTGTATCGCGTGGCGTCTTGGGGCATGGTGTCGAAGTCGACCACCACATCGGCGCTCTTGCTGCCCATCTCTGGGTGGCCGTCTTGGCGCAGACTGAAGTCGGTGTAGAACTTTGCCGTCTGCAGTCGCTTCAGCTTCGTGTCCTTGTAGATGGCCCAGTTGCTCCGTGTGGTAGGCGTCGCCTGGGCGGTTGCGTCATCTGGCGAGTAGGTTCGGTAGAAGAGATAACGGTCGAAACGGGCGTCAACCAGGAACATTTGGGCCGCATTGTAGTTGCCCATGAGCATCATGCTCATCTGCAGGGGCAGCCGGCGGAAGTTGACCTTGCCATACGACAGGCCATAGTCTGTCAGCAGATTATAGAGCTCTATGGCATCGTATTGGCAAGCAGGCTTGTCCCAGTTGATGGCGTGCTTGCTCTTGCGGCGACGTGCCTTGACGCTTACCTCTGCCAGATCTGTGCCTTCTTCGGTCAGCGTGTCAGCCTCCGGCGGCGCGGCCGTGGGTGCGTCTGCGCTGCCC
>DAIOEQ010000048.1:0-5599 GCA_036746215.1 Prevotella sp. | reverse complement strand
TCGGTCGATGTGACGCTTGCGCCTGGCTGATGGGTCTGGTAGAACGAGTATTTGGAGGCGAAGACGGGGTAGAACAGGTTGCGCTTGACATAGTAGTCGGGCCAAGCGTCTTCGTCAAACAGGTCGTAGTCTTCCTTTTTATTCTTCTTGTTCTTCTTTCCGTTGTTGCCCCCGTAGGCTCCCATCATGAGCGTGCCGTCGCCATAAAACGGCTCCACGCTGAATGCGAAATGTCCGCCGTGGTCGGTCTGTTGCTCAATCTGCCATACGTCGGTGCCCAATACCAGTTCGCCCTTGATGGTCACCTCCTTCTTCAGCGGGCCATGATCGACGCCCTGTTCCGGGTCGTTCTGGTTGGTGGCCTGTGGCTCTTCGTCGGCGTGGAGGGACGCTTCCGTGTTGGAAACGACGTCGGCCCGTCGGGTCGTCAGGTCGTTTCGCTCGCTCTCGGGCTTCTCCTGCTCAGCCAGGTAGTTCATGCCCTCGCCGCTCATGATTTTCTTGGAGTATTCGCCGAAGTCCCCATTTTCGCCACTGGCCGCTATGGCGTCTACCGTCCATCCGAAGATGCCCATCTTCCACCAGGGCATCTCCTCGGGCTCGATGGGGGTGAAATGCACGGTCGGGTAAACGCAGCCTTCCACGGTCATGGCGGTCTCAGGCTTGTAGCGTAACGGCTTGGCCGCCAATAGGTCCTTGACGTTGTATCTCCGCCAGCCCTGCACCAGGAGCAACAGGTCGAGGCGCGCCTGGTGGAGGCTGTCGTCGGCCTCGAAGTAGTAATCGGGGTTGGCGACAAACCCTTTGAGGTCGCTCGACAGCAACAGGTCAGTCTGTATGTTGCCCGTGTCGTAGGTGGGATCGTCCGTTTCGCTGTCTCTCACGGCCAGGCTCATGGTCTTCACGTCCGAAGGAGCAGAGACTCTCAGACTGATTTTCTCGTATGGGGCATACTCCTTTTTCAGTCCATCCACATGGATTTGCCGTGAGTCGCTATCATGATGGTTGACGAAGAACAGTCGGTCGGCCAGCACTTGTCCCTCGGGGTCTGTCACCACCAGGTCGCATACGCCCGTTGGCAACCTGTCGAAGTCAAGGCTCCATGAGGCTGTCCCTGTCGCGTCGAGCGGCAAGCGCTTGTAATCTTTCAGCTTGCAGAGCACGGCTGCCGACAGGGATGAAACGCTGAGCCCTACGGCCTGCGTCAGCACCTGGTTTTGCGTAAGCGACAGGGCGATACCTTTGTCTTCAGCTTTCGGCAGGTCAAATGAATACGTCTTTCCCTTGTAAACAAAGACGGCTTTCTCGGCAGAATTATCTCCTTTGAGTGTGAACACGCCACGGCCCATGTAGTCGGCAGCGATGGTCTGTGTGCCGACGGTTCCCGTGAGGTTCACCGCTTCGCCCAGTTCGTTGGTCGCTTCGAAGGCGATGCGCTGGGTGGCGCCAGCCACTCGGTTGCCGCCTTCGGGATAGAATGCCACGCTCAGTCGGGGCTTGGCCACAGGCAAGGCGCGCTGTCGCGGCCGTGGACGGATGTCCTTCAGGCTGTAGTCTCCCGCCTGCTCGGGCTTTTCATAGACGGGGATGACACGCGAGTACACACAGCCATACTCGCGAAAGAAGTCCTTGGCCATCTGCCGATTGTAGAACTCCTCGCGATAGACACGGTTGTAGGGACGCTCCGTCACGTTGAAGTTCATCATCCATCGCGTGTAAGCCCGGAGCTCATAGTAGCCGGAATAGAGCGAGTCGGAGAGCACGAAGTCGCCAGCCCCATGGCCATCGGGCGCCACGATGACCTGTTGGCGCTCCACCACAAAGCCGTCGGGCGACACCAGCTCCACATAGACGATGCGGCTCATGTCCGTGGGCGTGAGGTCATCGGCCCTCACCACATATGACCTGTACCACAGTGTGTCGCCCAGGAAGTAGCAGTTGTTGTCGAGGTGCAGATACACCTTTTCTTGTATGGGGGCGTTAGCCAGGCGTGTCTTGATGCTGTCCTCTTGCGCCAGCAGGTGGGTGGCTGCAAGCAGGAAAGCCAATAGGCAGATGGTCTTCTGGAAGTTCTTCATGTCAATGGGGTTCAAGGTGATGACTTGGGATGTTTCCGTCAGCGAAGACGTCATTTGGAGACGACCGCGCGACCGTCGGTTGTGATGCCTTCGGCCGAGTAGTACATCTCGCGGCACGTGCTGTTGACCAAGACTTGGAACGACGCCTTGCCGTCAGCGTCCGTCGTCAGGTTGGGCTCCCAGAGGAGCGTGCGGCGGAAGTCCTGGTCGGGTATGATGCCAGCAAGCTCGGTGTCCTCATAGGTCTCGGGGTTGACGAGACCGCGAAACCAAGTGGTGCGGAGGCCTTTCGGCTTCTTGCTGTAATATCGCCCTTGTGGATTGCGGTAGACGAAGATCTTGACGGCGTTGTTGCCTGCCATCTGTGCGTACTGGTCGTTGATGTTTGAGCTTGTTGTCTTGATGAGCACCTTGCTGACCTCATCCATGTAGAAAGGCAAGGCGTAGGACACCATGCTTCCGTAGGTGTTGCTTTCCAGCTCATCGGCGTTGTCGGGTTTCTTGATTCTCTTCGTCACGCCCGTCGCACAAGCGAAGTGATTGTTGACATACCACATGATGGGTCGGCGCTCATAGCTCAGTCCGTTGTCGTAGAAGTTGTTGATGTTGTTGGTGTAGGGCACGTAACCCGACACGTTGTCGCTGCCCGTGAGCAGAGGATTCTTTCCTTTCAGGTATTCGATCAGCGTGGGCATGGCCTGTCCCTTGTCGAGGATTTGGTCGACCTCGTCGCCAGGTCGGTAGACGAGGTCGGCGGTACGCAGATTGCCCTCATAGCTCTCCCATGCGTTCTTGCCCATGCGGCGCTTGGCCGTCACGGTCACCTGTTGCAACACGCGCACGCCCTCTGTGCTCAGCGTGAGGTCACCGCGGTCGATGGCGGTCTGCAGGTTGATGGGAGGCACGGGCAACTGCAGGGGCAGCAACTCCTGTGGGTCCAAGCCACGGAGCTTGGGCGAGAAGTTGCGGCTCACGCCCACATAGTAGCCTACCATCTTGTCTTCCTTGCTGGTCTTCACATACATGTTCCAACCGTTTCCCCAACAGTCGGGCACGGTGAAGCGGTAGCGCCCCCGGCTGTCGGTCTTGGCGTATCCCACGAGGGCGTCTCCGTCATAGCTGTTGAGCGCCAGCGTGAGGTCTATGCCTTCCACAGGCTGTTTCTTTTTGGTGGGATAGATTTGCCCGTTGAGTATCATGCGTTTCTCGATGGGATAGTCGAAGGCGAAGTTCTTCTTGCCCTCCATCATCCGGAAGTCATAGCGTCGCCATCCTTGCACCAGCATCAGCAGGTCGGCGGCCTGGCGGTGCTCCGCGTCGTCGCTCTCGAGGTAATAGGCGGCGTGGTGGATGTATCCTTTCAGGTCGCTGCTGAGCAGGAGCCATGAGGCAGCGTTCTGGTCCCAGCCGCTGACCTGGTCGGCCGCGTCTCTCACGGCGAGTGAGAAGGATGTGTTGGGCAGGGTCTTGGCGGTCATGTTGACGATGCGCCCTTTCACGCTGTCCACCGCGAGACTGATGGATGCCACCTTGGTGCGGGGGTAGACGAACAGCATCCGAGTGGCTAAGATCTGTCCGTGCTCGTCGATGACCGTCAGTTGCGACACGCCCTCCTTCATCTCCTGGCGTGGTATCGTGAGGGTCGTGGGCTTGTCGCCCAATGTGCGCTCCTCGCAATGGTAAATCTTTCCGTTGTTCATCAGCGTCACGCCCACGGCTTGTCCCTGCCAGTCGGGTGTGGCCGAAAGCTGGATGGGAATGTTGCTCTTTTGCGTCATGTCCACGCTGAGTGCCACCCCGGACGTCTCGGCGGCGGGGAGCGTGATGTTGGCGGTGCGCCCATTCTCGCACGCGATGGACAGCGTGCAGGGCGTGTCGCCGGGCGTGACGAAGACCAAGGCGCGTCCGTCGCTGTTGGTCTGCGTGCGCATCAGTGTCTGCTCGCCCTGTTTCAGCGTGCAGGCGGCTTTCAGTCGTTGCCCTTGCCGGTCGAGCAACTCGAAGGCCAGCCGGTTCTTGAAGCCCTTGATGAGGTGACCGCCCTCGGGATAAAACTTGGCGTTGATGTTGTGGTCCAGGCCTTCGGGCTTTTCACGACCGCTTGGCACGTCGGCCGCCCTGGGTGTCCAAAGCCTGGGGCTGCTGTAGTCGCCCTCTTTTGCGGGTTTCTCAAAGATGGGGATGGTGCGGGAGAAAATGGCGTCCTTGCCCCAGTTGAGCATGTAGCGCGTGTAGGCGCGGATCTCGAAGAAACCACTGCGTAGGATGTCGTCGAGCTTGATTTGCCCGATGCCCACGCCATGGTTCAGTTTTATCTTCACTTGCTTTTCCATTTCGCCCGTGGCGTTGTAGAGTTCCACGTAGGCAATGTTGCTGCGTCCGCCTAATGAGTCGTTGCTGCTGCAAACCTGGTAGACCTTAAACCATAGGGTCTCGCCGATGAAATAGCCCGTGTTGTCGAGATGGAGATATAGCTTTTCCTGCGGAAACACATGGTTGAACTTCCCCACAATCTTCGTGAAGTAACCGATGCTGTCATTCTTCGCCGCATGAATAGGGAGACACAATGCTGTTAAGAAAAGTATGATGGTCAGGCTTCTGAGCCGGTAGGTCTTGTGTCGTTTCATGGTCGTAATGATATTTGGCGCTTTACTATATATTAAGGAGTTACTCGGTATTCTCCTTGCTCTTTGCGATTTTTACATCTTCATGGGCAGTTGGAATACTGAGTAACTTAAATAGAGACCTTTAATACGTGGTGTTATATACTGTTCGTTGTCCTTTTTCATCTTCAACAAGAATGGTGACCTGTTGGCCGTCAACTCGGTAGTAGCCAAAGTTAGCAATCTTGGAGTTCTTACTCAAGGTAAATGTAGAATTCGATTTTAGGTATATTGTGTTTACTACATAATTGCCAGCGGTACTAAGTGCGCAACGCATGGTGGGGATATCCGATTCTATGCATGTTGTGAATGTACTAAGACTAACAAGCACTGTCTTTTCAAATACAGTCTGATCTACCGATAGCTTGCATCGATTTGATACGCTTATTACGTCATGATAGATGTTGTAGTCTTGACCCGAAATCGCAATGTTGCTTCCTAAATTAGAAGATCCTGATGCGTGCCCCGCTTGCGTGATGTCAAAATCAGATGACGGCTTAAATAAAGGCAATTGGGGGTCTAGGTATGGAGGCTCTACAAAATCAGAAGCATCATCATTATCGTTTGCGACAATAGTGTAATTGCTTGAGCCATCTTTGGAATCGCCTAAGACAAACTGGTCCTTTTCAATGTACTGCACTTTTCCCATAAAAAAGACATACCCTCCTTGCCAACTTCCATGCTTGATCATTTCGCACATTTCCCACATCGAATAAGGATTGTCTACAGTACCAGGCCCATCCGACATGTTCATTGTAGGAACTAACATTTCTTCATTTGCATTTAATGCAACTTGCGCATTTCTTAATGCACTCTTTTCATACTTTTTAATTTTCATACTTTTTGTTTTTTATAGTT
>DAIOEQ010000047.1:0-12350 GCA_036746215.1 Prevotella sp. | reverse complement strand
AACGCGTCGGGCGGGGCGCCCGCCTGCCCGTTGAGGTTGAAGTATTGGGGCTCCGTCCACACGTCACACCCCTCGCGATTGACACCAATGGGGATGTCACCCTTGAGGATGACATGCTGCTGGCGCGCGTGGCTGTGGGCCTCGGCCAGCTGCCTGTTGAGCACATATTGCACATAGTACCAGAACGCCACGTCTCGGTAAGCCTTGGTGCGTGGGTTGGCCAAGTCGCCTCGCCAAGCCTCATCCCAAAGGTTATGGTCGGGCCAATCCTTGAAGTTGGGCGTGCCATAGCGGTCGCGCAACGTGGCGTAAGCCGCATAAGGCACCAGCCACTGGCTGGCCTCTTCGAAGAACACCTTGAAGTCGTCGGAGCGCAAGGCCTGGGCCCCTTCTTGCCCGTAGAGCAAGCGCAGGTAGTCCATCTTGGCCCGCATGACCTCCTCATAGTCGATTTGCGGCAAGGCGTTGAGCCGCCGCCGTACCGTTTCGTAGTGGTTGCGCAGCCGCTTGTCCTTGAGGGGCGGCAGCTGCGTGAGGTCAGCGTATTGCGGATGGAGGGCAAAGACAGAAATGCAACTGTAAGGATAAGAGTCGTCCTTGGTGTGGTGAAGCGTGGTGTCGTTGACCGGAAGGATTTGCAACACGCGTTGCCCAGTGCGTGCCACGAAGTCAATCATCTTCTTCAGGTCGCCGAAGTCGCCCACGCCGAAGCTGGCGGCCGAGCGCAGGGAGAAGACGGGCACAAGCGTTCCGGCCAACCGGGTGTCGCAGATGGGGAAGAAGGCCATGGGGATGGTGTACACGACAACCTTGCCGGGGCGTGGCATAGGCAGTTCCAGCGTGTGGTTGCTCCCCGTCTCCCAGACGGGCACACCGGGCTGGCGGTCGTCGAAGACCACAAACTTGTACTCGTGATGGCCAGCGCCCAGGGCTACGGCATCCACGTCGACCACCCACTCATTGTGGTTGTGCTCGGTCATGGCGAGGGCCCTCAACGGGTCCCAACGGCCCAGGGCGTCGGCGCTGCCCACGAGGGCCAGGCGCTGGCGGTCGAGCAACTGCGGGGCGCGCACCACCAGGCGCACCGTGCTGTCATAGGCCGACGGGGCCACGTCTCCCAGCAGTCGCGGATGGATGCAGTCGGTGTAGGCCGACGTGTATAGGTATGCGTCTTCGGGGATGTCGGCCCAATAGTCATGGACCACATACTCCTCGGCGCGTGTGGCCGACAGGTCCAGGCGATGGGGCAGCAGCGTCCACTCGCGCCGCAGTTCCTTGTCGGCGCGCTCCAAGGTGTAATAGTAGATGAGGGGGCCATCGGCCGGCTGGGCCTCCAGGGCCACATGCCACTGCTCCCCGTCGAGGGTGGTCATGTGGTGGCGGTCTTCTGCGCCGGCAGCCGACAGGGTGCGGAGCACCAGCTCCTCACCCATGCGGGTGTGATATGCGATATTGAAGATGATGTTCATGGTTTTCGAGTTAGGTTCTTGTCATTCGAGACGTATGGCCAGCGACACGCTGTTGCCATCGAAGGCGACGCGGTAGCGGCTGCTTTCGCCAGTAATCTTGTCGCCAAGCCAGTAGCCCAGCCAGGTGCCACCCACGCCGATGGCCGCGCCCGCCGCCACGTCTTGCCACTCATGGCGGTTGCGCACGAGGCGGTCCACGGCCACTCCCGTGGCCAGGGCATAGCCCCCAACGCTGATCCAGGGCGACAAATGGCGAAACTCCTTGTCGAGGATGGCGGCGCCGGCGAAGGCCACCGTGGCGTGTCCCGACGGGAAGGCGTGGTTGTCGGTGCCGTCCGGGCGCCGCTCATGGATGGCCTGCTTCAGCGCCCACGTGGTGCCACAGGCCAGCACATAGCTCGTGGCCGTGTTGACCGCCAGCCGTTTCCACGAACTGGCACTCTCCACGCCACAGGCTTTCAGCGCATAGGCCGACGCCACGGGCACGAAACGCAGCCAGTCGTCGGGTCCGTCGCCGTGATAGGTCTTCTGCGCCCGCGCGGGCGAAAGGGCCATCCCGAGCAGGACTGCGAGACAGGCGAGCCGGCAGGTGAGACGCCTCACGATGGGGGCATGGCTATAGTTTTCCTTGTTCATGATACGAGTAATAATGGCCATCGGTGACGATGACATGGTCGAGAAAATAGATGCGCATGGTCTCACACGCCTTCCTGATGCGCTCGGTGAGCAGGTCGTCTTGGCGCGAGGGGACGGTGTTGCCACTGGGATGGTTGTGGCAGGCGGCCAGCACGGTGGCGTTGCAGAGCAGCGCCTCGCGCATGATGACGCGGATGTCGGCTGCCGTCTCAGTGATGCCGCCATGGCTGACGCGCACCTCCTTGATGAGCTTGAAGCGCTGGTTCATCAGCAGGATGTGGAACTCCTCGACGTCGAGGTCTTGCAACTTGGGGTGCATGAGGTTGTAGATGTCCATGGCCGACCCGAGGTCCAGACGCTCCTCGGCCCTCTCGCGGGCCCTCCGCTTGCCCAGCTCACAGGCGGCGAGGATGGTGATGGCCTTGGCGGGGCCTATGCCCCGAAACTGCTGGAGGTCGTGGATGGTCATCTTGCCCAGCGTGTTGAGGTTGTTGTGGCAGGCGGCTAGCACGGTCTTCATCAGGTCGACGGCACTCTGCTTGGTGGTGCCCGACCCGATGAGGATGGCCAGGAGCTCGGCGTTGGAGAGGGCCTCGGCGCCCAGCCGCTCGAGCCTTTCGCGCGGGCGGTCTTCTTCGGCCCAGTCGGTGATGGTCAGGCTGACCACGCCGTCAGTCGGCTGGGGGAACTTCTGCGCGCCGCTCATTTGTAGAAGTTGTGCTTGTAGGCCTCAAACTCGTCCTTGCCCCTGACACAGCGCAACCACCAGGCCTTCAGGAAACCGCAGCCGTAACCCATGAGTTGGGTGAACGCCGCGCGCACGGCGAGGGCCGCGATGCGCAGGCTGCCTGTCTGGCTGTTGGCGTCGAGGAAGATGACTGCGGCGTAGAAGACAAGCAGGGCCAGCGACAGCGCGCTGACCGCCAGGGGCAGGGCCTGCTCCATGCCGTAGCCCATCAGGAAGAGCACCCATGCCCCGACGAGGCCTCCAACGAACATCAGCGTCAAGAGGATGACACCCACCGTGAACACGGCGGGCAGGAGGTGGACGACCTTCAGCGAGTCGGGATACTTCTTGTAGAGGTTGATGCGGGCGATGCCGCTGTTGAACACCTGCCGCCAAAACTTGCGGAAGTCGGTGCGGCGCTTGTGGTAGACCCACGCCCCGGGGAAGAGGCGCGTCTTGTAGCCGGCCTTGATGATGCGGATAGAGAAGTCGATGTCCTCTCCGAAGCGCATCTTGGAGAAACCGCCAAGCTGGTTGTAGACCTCGCGGCGGATGCCCATGTTGAACGAGCGGGGGTAAAACTTGTCGAGTTTCTTCTTGCCGCCACGAATGCCCCCGGTGGTGAAGAAGGAGGTCATCGAATAGGAAATGGCTTTCTGCACGGGCGTGAACGAGTCGGCCGCGCGGTCGGGCCCACCGAAGGCGTCGCAGGGCTCACGGCGAAGCTCGTCGTCGACGGCCTGGAGATAGCCCTCGGGCAGCACGACATCGGAGTCGAGAATCAGCACATAGTCGCCCGTGGCGCGCTCCACGCCATAGTTGCGGCTCTGTCCGGGGCCGCTGTTTTTTTTCATGTAATAGCGAAGGGGCATCTTGCCCTCATAGCGTTCGCACACCTCGCGGCAGGGCGTCTGCGAGCCGTCCTCCACGATGATGACCTCAAAGTCGGTGAATGTCTGTCCGAGCAGACTGCCGAGGAGCTCGTCGACCTCGTCGGGACGATTGTAAACGGGGATTACCAGGCTGTATCTCATTTTTTAAGTGTTATAGGTTAAGGGTTGGCTGGAGGTAACAAAAAAGGGCAAGAAGGCTGCGGCCATGGTCTCGCCATGGCTCACGTCAACCTTCTTACCCTTGCGTTATCTCGTAGTGCGCGAGTTACTTTTTCTCAGTCACGCGGCTGACATAGCTGCCATCCTCCGTGCTGATGGTGATGACGTCGCCCTCGTTGATGAACAGGGGGACGCGCACCTCAGCGCCAGTCTCCAGTGTGGCAGGCTTGGTGGCGTTGGTGGCGGTGTTGCCCTTCACGCCGGGCTCAGAGTGGGTCACGGTGAGGTTGGTCTTGGGAGGCATCTCGGCTGAGAGGATGGAGCCGTCGTCGGCAGAGATCTGCACGTCGACGATGTCGCCTTCCTTCATGTACTCACCGCCGGTGATGAGGTCGCGGCTGATGGGGAACTGCTCGAAGGTCTCCTGGTTCATGAAGATGCAACCTGTGGGATCCTCATAGAGGTACTGGTAAGAACGGTGCTCCACACGCACGTCGTCAAGCTTGAAGCCCACCTGGAAGGTGCGGTCGAGGACGCGGCCGTCGGCCACGTTCTTCAGCTTGGTGTTCATGACGGTGTTGCCCTTGCCGGGCTTGCGGTGCTCAAACCAGATGCACTTCCAGATGCCGCCGTCCATGCGGATGCAAGTGCCTTTCTTGATTTCCTGTGAATTGATCATTGTTTCTGTCTATGATATTGTTGTTGTTGTCAATATTAACGGGTGCAAAGTTACTACATTTTTATAGAAAACGCATAAATTGAAGCCGAAAAAACGCTTATTTCTTTGCCATTTAAAAAATAATGAGTAATTTTGCAGCCCAAAAGGAATGCTTTGGCCATTCCGCGCATCACAAGCAATCATAAACAATTAAATATCAACGAAAATGAAAAGAACATTCCAGCCTCACAATCGTCGTCGTGTGAACAAGCACGGCTTCCGCGAGAGAATGGCCACCAAGAACGGCCGTCGCGTGCTGGCTTCTCGCCGCGCCCATGGCCGCAAGAAGCTGACCGTCTCTGACGAGAACCACGGTAAGTAATCGCTCGGACACACTCCGACAGACGATAAAAAGCAGCATGAAGGCATCCGTCTTCATGCTGCTTTTTGCGTTTCTTGAGGTAGGCACAGCCTTTCCACGAGAAGACTTCGGACGTTGAAAATCTGCAACAACAAGCCTCTTCAGAATCGCGTATTTACGGACGAACAAGAGAACGGACGCAAATACGCGATTTTTCAAGCTACTTCTGTAACTTCCTGTGAAAGTGCGCCTTACGAACACCGCGGAGTTCCAAGCCTTCGTTTTTAAAGTTTTCATCTGGGGATAAGCGACACATCGAGGCTCGGTTTGGCAACTATCGTGACCTGGCCGGGCAACTATCAGGTCTCAGCCAGCCAACTATCAGGCTTCGATTCGGTGTCTATCGCATGGCCAATGGCCACCTTCCCAAGCCATCCCAAGTCGTCCGCCATCGAAAAATCCCGAAAAGTCGCCCCATTCATCATCTAAAAGACATAGCGAGGAGAAAGGCGTTTTTTCAGAACTTCTCCAACAAATCACGCGTCCTGGCAAAACATTTGAGTTCCTTTCGCGCGAAAAAATAATGTGAAAAAAGCGAGTGGCTTTTTGGGCATTCGGTCGAATTAACGTATCTTTGTGCAAAAATACCACACCGATGACGGCATCAGAATTCTTCGGAAAGTTTAAAAGCAAATACCTGTGGGGCAACCTGGCGGCCATGGCACTCGTCATTGTCGTGCTGCTGGTGGGCGCCAAGATAGGCATAGGCATTTACACCCATCACGGCGAGGCTATCGTCATCCCCAACATCGTGCACAAGAAATATGCCAACGCGGCACAGGTGCTCGACCAACTGGGACTGCGCATCGAGGTGAGCGACACGGGCTACGTGAAGACGCTCCCGCCCGACTGCATACTCGAACAAAACCCGGAGCCGGGCGAGCGCGTGAAGGCGGGACACATCATCTACGTCACCATCAACGCCAGCCACACCCCCACGCTGACGCTGCCCGACATCATCGACAACAGCTCGCTGCGCGAAGCGATGGCCAAACTCACGGCCATGGGCTTCAAGCTGACGCCGCCACAATTCGTGCCGGGTGAGAAAGACTGGGTCTACGGCGTCCTCGTGGGCGGACGACACGTGGCCTTCGGTGACAAGATACCCGTCGATGCCGCAGTCACCATACAGGCCGGCAACGGGCAGCGGGACGCAAGCGACTCGGTGAACTACGTCGGCATCGAGCCCGACGACAACTTCGACGACGAGGGAGAGGGCGACACCGATCCCTTCGAGGAGGTGAAGGAACAGCCCGCACAGCCGGCGGAACCCACCGAGCACAACCACAACGAACCCGAGCAACGGGGCGAATGAACCAACAAGCACAAGACCATCACACCATGACTGACTACACGGACGACATAGATATCCTCGAGGACGACGCGCTGGGCGACGCCACGCCAACCACGGGCGACCAACCGCTCTACGAACACTGGAAAACAGAGGTGGACACGGGGCAGGCCCCAATACGCATCGACAAGTTCCTGGCGGAGCACATGCAGCACTCAAGCCGCAACCGCATACAGACAGCAGCCGACGCGGGATGCATCTTCGTGGGCGACAAGCCCGTGAAGAGCAACTACAAGGTGCGGCCCGGCGACATCATCACCCTGAGGCTCGACCGCCCCAAGCACGACACGACCATACACGCCGAGGACATCCCTCTCGACATCGTCTACGAGGACGACGACCTCATGGTGGTCAACAAGCCCGTGGGCATGGTGGTGCACCCGGGAGCCGGCAACTTCAGCGGGACACTCATCAACGCCGTGGCCTGGCACATGCGGAACGTGCCATCGTTCGACGCCAACGACCCCGAGGTGGGGCTGGTGCACCGCATCGACAAGGACACCAGCGGCCTGCTCGTGGTGGCCAAGACGCCCGAGGCCAAGACAGCGCTGGGCAAGCAGTTTTTCAACAAGACCACACACCGCAGCTACAACGCCCTGGTGTGGGGCAATCTCACGGAGGACGAGGGACGCATCGAGGGCAACATCGGACGCGACCCCAAGGACCGGCTCCGCATGAAGGTGTTCGACCCCGACTCGGGCATCGGCAAGCCGGCGGTGACCCACTGGCGCGTGCTCGAGCGCTTCGGCTACACCACGCTCGTGGAATGTATCCTCGAGACGGGACGCACCCACCAGATCCGCGCCCACATGAAGCACATCGGGCACCCGCTCTTCGCCGATGAGCGCTACGGCGGCAACGAAATCCTGCGCGGACAGCGCAGCTCCAGCTACCGCGCCTTCATCCGCAACTGCTTCGCCCTCTGCCCGCGCCAGGCGCTCCACGCCAAGACGCTCGGCTTCGTGCACCCGCGGACCGGGCAACAGATGGACTTCGACTCACCGTGGCCTGCCGACCTGCAGGCGCTCATCGACCACTGGCGCACCTTCATCAGCGGCACACGACGCGAGGATTAACACCCACAAACAACAAAGACTAACAGAGAATACAACAATAGCAAACAAGATGAAAGATCTAAAAAGAAACATTGCCATCGTCTGCGGTGGCGACTCCTCGGAGCACGACGTGTCCATGCGCTCGGCCCAGGGACTGTATTCATTCTTCGACAAGGAACGCTACAATGTCTATATCGTCGACGTGAAAGGCAGCGATTGGCATGTGGAGTTTGAGGACGGCAACGTCGCACCCATCGACAGGAACGACTTCTCGTTCATCGGCGAGAACGGCAAGGCCGTCGTCTTCGACTACGCCTACATCACCATACACGGCACGCCAGGCGAGAATGGCATCATGCAGGGCTACTTCGACCTCATCCACCTGCCCTACTCCACCAGCGGCGTGCTGGTCGAGGCCATGACTTTCAACAAGTATGTGCTCAACAACTACCTCCGCGCCTTTGGCGTGCGCGTGGCCGACAGCATCCTGTTGCGCCTGGGCGACAGCTACGATGAGAACGACATCGAAAAGCGGCTGGGCATGCCCGTCTTCGTGAAGCCATCAGCCGACGGCAGCAGCTTCGGCGTGTCGAAGGTCAAGAACGCCGACCAGCTGGCTCCGGCCTTGCGCGTGGCCTTCATGGAGAGCAACGAGGTGATGATCGAGAGCTACATGAAGGGCACAGAGATATCCATCGGGTGCTACAAGACACGCGAGAAGTCGGTGGTCTTCCCGGCCACGGAGGTGGTGACCAAGAACGAGTTCTTCGACTACGACGCCAAGTACAACGGGCAGGTGCAGGAAATCACGCCGGCACGCATCGCTGACGACACGGCCAAGAAGGTGGCCGAGGAGACCAGCAAAATCTACGACATCCTCCACTGCAACGGCATCATCCGCATCGACTACATCATCACCAAGGACGCCGAGGGCAACGACGTGGTGAACATGCTCGAAATCAACACCACACCGGGCATGACGCCCACAAGCTTCATCCCGCAGCAGGTGCGCGCGGCCGGCCTCGACATCAAGGACGTGCTGACCGACATCGTGGAAAACCAGTTTTAAACCGTCACGGGCTTCACCCGCATTCAATTGAGATTATGACCATACCCGAGAAATTCAATGACATCAGGCCGTTTGAGCCGGAGGAGTTGCCGGAGGTCTACGACCGACTGCTGGCCAACCCGCAGTTCAAGGCCGTCGTGCGCCACCTCTACCCCGATGTGCCCTTCGACATGATCGCCGCCAAGATGCGCGCATGCCACACGTGTCTCGACTTCCAAAAGCAATTCTGCTACAAGTTTCTTGAGAACCTGATGAGGAAGGCAAGCCTCGGCATCGAGATGGACAGCCAGGCCGTGGACAACACGAAGCGCTACACGTTCATGAGCAACCACCGCGACATCGTGCTCGACTCGGCCTTGCTCGACAAGCTGCTCATCGACGCGGGCTTCACCACCACTTGTGAGATTGCCATCGGCGACAACCTACTCTCCCTGCCCTGGGTGAAAGACCTCGTGAGACTCAACAAGAGCTTCATCGTGAAGCGTGGCCTGCCCATGCGCGAGATGCTCGTGGCCAGCAAGACGTTGTCCGAATACATGCACTTCGCCATCCAGGAAAAACACGAGAACATCTGGATTGCCCAGCGCGCGGGCCGCGCCAAGGACTCCAACGACCGCACGGCCGACGGCGTGCTGAAGATGATGACCATGGGCGGCAAAGGATCTGTCACCGAGAAACTGCGCGGACTGCACATCGTGCCGCTCACCATCTCGTATGAGTATGACCCTTGCGACTTCCTCAAGGCCAAGGAGTTTCAGCAACGACGCGACAATCCCCAGTGGAAGAAGGGTCCCACCGATGACATCGTGTCCATGCAGACGGGCATCATGGGCTTCAAGGGACACGTGCACTATCACTGCGCGCCCTGCATCGACGACTTTCTCGACAGCATACCCGCCGACACGCCCAAGGGTGACATCTATCGTGTCATCGCCGACCACATCGACCACGAGATACACGGCAACTACCGGCTCTACACCTCCAACTATGTGGCGCTCGACGAGCTGAAGGAGAACGAGGACCACCACGCGCACTACACGGAGGAGGACAAGGTCGCGTTTGACCGCTACGTGGCAGGACAACTGGCGAAAGTGGACTTGCCCAACAAGGACGAGGACTTCCTCCGCAAGTGCATCCTGACGATGTATGCCAACCCGGCCATCAACCACCTGGCGGCACTGGAAGGATGAACCATCCGAACAAGACATGGGCACACGGGCTGACGGTCCTCGCCGCCTTAGGCACGCTGGCGATGGCCAACGGGTGCTCAAGCGACCCCTATGACACGGGCGACGGACGCTACAGCTACCTCCAGGCCGACTTCGGCATGGCACACGCGACGACGGCCAAGACCGCCGACTACATCGTGACCGACCATGGCGACACGGTGCGGTTTGCCAAGCCCGCAGCAGCCAGTTGGCTTCCGGCACAAGACACCTTGTGCCGAGCCTTGGTCTATTACGACGTGAAAACGAGGCGTGTCTTCACGTTGTCGCAAGTGCTGGTCGCACACCCCGCTGACAAGGCCAACGCCGGCAACGCGCCCACAGATCCGCTGACCATCGAGAGCGTGTGGCCGGGTGGCGGCTTCATCAACATCGGTTTTGCCGTCAAGACAGGCAGCACGGACGCGCTGGACGCACGACAGTCGATTGGCATCATGGTCGACACCATTGAGACTGAAGGCGACTCGGTGCGCGCCGTGACGCTACGCATGCTGCACGGACAAAACCAGGTGCCAGAGTACTACACCGTCAAGGGCTACCTCAGCACGCCTCTCCCACCCGAATGGCGAAACGCCCGCCTGACGGTCAAGGCCAACGGATACCAAGGCGAACAAACGCTGACGGTGAGATAAAGGCGGATTCGAAAAAGACAAAAAGGTAAAGGCTGTCTCCCAACCCCTATGGTCATGGAGACAGCCTTTACCTTATTTTATATGCGTACGCTTATTTCAGCACACCTAACTCCTTGGCAACCTTGATGAACGCCGCAATGCAACGGTCAAGCTGCTCGGTGGTGTGGGCGGCACTGAGCTGCACACGGATGCGCGCCTCGCCCTTCGGCACGACAGGATAGCAGAAGCCCGTCACGTAGATGCCCTCCTGGAGCATGCGGTCGGCAAAGCGCACGGCCAACGGAGCGTCGTAGAGCATCACGGCGCAGATGGCACTCTGTGTGGGCTTGATGTCGAAGCCAGCGGCCAACATCTTGTCACGGAAATAGTTGACGTTCTCCACGAGCTTGTCATGCAGGGAGTGGTCTTCCTTCAATATCTCAAACACCTTGAGGCTGGCGCCGATGATGCCCGGGGCCAACGAGTTGGAGAAAAGGTAAGGACGACTGCTCTGGCGGAGCATGTCGATGATTTCCTTGCGGCCAGTGGTGAAGCCGCCCAAGGCACCGCCAAAAGCCTTACCCAAAGTTCCCGTATAGATGTCCACGCGCCCGTAAGTGTGGTTGAGCTCGCTCACGCCGTGACCTGTGGGGCCCACAACACCAGCCGAGTGGCTCTCATCCACCATCACGAGGGCGTCATACTTTTCGGCCAGGTCGCAAATCTTGTCCATCGGAGCCACATTGCCGTCCATTGAGAACACGCCATCGGTGCAGATGATGCGATAGCGCTGGGCCTGAGCCTCCTTGAGGCAACGCTCCAGGTCGGCCATGTCGGCGTTCTTATAGCGATAGCGCTGAGCCTTGCAGAGGCGCACACCATCAATGATGCTGGCGTGATTGAGCGCATCGGAGATGATGGCGTCTTCCTCGGTGAGGAACGAGCCAAACAGGCCTCCGTTGGCATCAAAGCATGCCGCATAGAGAATAGTGTCTTCGGTCTGGAAATAATCGCTGATGGCCGCCTCCAGTTGCTTGTGGATGTCCATCGTTCCACAAATGAAGCGCACAGAGGCCATGCCATAGCCTCGACGGTCCATGATGTCCTTGGCAGCCTGTATCAGGCGGGGGTCATTGGCCAAGCCCAGGTAATTGTTGGCACAGAAGTTGAGCACTTCCTTGCCCTTCACCTGTATGGCTGCACCTTGCGGGCTCTCTATGATACGTTCGTCCTTGTAGAGGCCTGCGCTCTTCAAGCCAGCAAGCGTTTCTTGAAGATGTTGTTTCACTTTTCCGTACATAGTGGTTTTATTTAAAGTCTGCTACAAAGTAACTGCTTTTTATTGAGAAATGTAGGAGACCAGAGCTAAAAATGATGCAAAGACATGATATTTAATCAAATTTAACAATGCGCCTTCCGTTGTTAAACAAAAAAGCATTTACTTTGCGCTGCAAATATCACTAACTTATCCTGTCTTAACATGAACAACATTCTTGTAATCGGCTCAACCGGCCAAATCGGCTCCGAACTAACACGCGAACTTCGCAAACGCTACGGTAACGACCACGTGGTGGCCGGATATATCAAAGGCGCCGAACCCAAGGGCGAACTGTTGGAGTCGGGACCCGCTGAAGAAGCAGATGTCACCAAGGGTGAGATGATTGCCGCCGTGGTGAAAAAATATCATATTGACGCTATCTACAACCTTGCGGCACTGTTGTCGGTGGTGGCTGAAAACAAGCCGCAACTGGCTTGGAAAATCGGTATCGATGGCTTGTGGAACATCCTGGAGGTGGCCCGCCAAGAGCATTGCCAGGTGTTCACGCCGAGTTCCATCGGCTCCTTTGGTGAGTCGACGCCCCACTGGATGACGCCCCAGGACACCATCCAGCGCCCGAAGACCATCTACGGCGTGAGCAAAGTGACCACAGAGTTGCTCAGCGACTGGTTCAACCAGAAGTATGGCACCGACACGCGCTCCGTGCGTTTCCCCGGCCTCATCTCTTACGTCACCCCTCCTGGAGGCGGCACCACCGACTATGCGGTTGACATCTACTATGCTGCCGTGCGCGGCG
>DAIOEQ010000046.1:1633-12420 GCA_036746215.1 Prevotella sp. | reverse complement strand
GGAAGGCGTGGGTCTGGGTCTCTCCATCGTCAAGGAACTGACGGCCCTGCTCCATGGCGACATCAGGGTCACGTCGAAGAAAGGCGAGGGCACCACGTTCAAGTTGACCGTCCCCGTGACCGCGGCACCTGTCACGTCGTGTGTGGCGCAAGAGCGCCCTGCGCAGCAGGCCTCTGTCATCCCCGCGTCGACGGCTGCGAAACCCGTGGGGACCTTGTCCGGCATCGTGGTGCTCGACGACGACCCGCTGCAGCGCCAACTGCTCCAGGAGATGCTCCGGCGACTTGTGCCACCGGGCTGTCGGGTCACGCTCTGCCAGCGGGCCAGTGAACTGTTGGCGCTGTTGCGCGACCACCGGCCTACAGTCTGCCTTGTAGATATCGAGATGCCCGACATGAGTGGCATGGAGGTGGCTCGGCGCATTGGCCCACACGATGGCATGCGCCTTGTGGCCATGACGGCGCACGACGCCAGCATCATGCCCCAGCTCACGGAGGCGGGCTTCGACGGTTGCCTGTTCAAGCCCATCGGCATGGTGGAGTTGGCCCGGGCATTAGGGTTCCCGGACGCCGACGCTAAGGGCTCTGGTGGGCAAGCCACCGCTGAGGGCGAGTGTGACCTGACGGCCCTGACGGCATTCGCCTCGGGAGACAAGGAGGCGGAACGGGAGATACTACGCAGTTTCGCGCAGGAACTGGCCAGTCATGTCCGCACGCTCGAAGCGGCCCTGCCTGGCCCCGACCGCAAGCAGGCGGCCCACGTGGGCCACAAGGCCCTGCCCCTGCTGACGCTCATCGGCGCACGGTGTGTGCCCCAGTTGCAGGCTCTGTCGCCCGAACGGATCAGCCAGTTGGATGACAACCAATTGCGTGAAGCCATCCGCCTCGTCCTGGACGACATGACCGACATCCTTAGAAACGTGAAAAAATCAGGCTTATGAAAACCATCAAGAACACAGACTGCATACGGGTGCTCGGCACCACGTTTGCCGACATCCGCGAAGCCATCGGCTATGCCCTCCAAGGCAAGCCGAAGGACGGCGTCTACGTCGGCGAGGACTCCATGGGTTATCCTTGCTTCGACGCCGAGGACTATGCCAGCGAAGACCGATCCTACTGGAATGTGGTGTTTGCCTCGTCGCAAGAGGAACTGACGGCCAAGTTGGAGAAGCTCCAGGCGGTGCCGGAGCGTTGCAACCACAACCGGTTCACCGAGGCGCTGGCGCCCATGGCCTATTGGGAGGGTGACACCCACAATGACGTGGCCGTCACCGATGACATCAGACGGCCAGCCCCGTGGGAACGACTGTTGCGGCGTGTCGCCCCTCGGCTCAAGGACTGACGGACGTGCAGCTTGGCCTCCGCCTCATCGAGGGCCTTCTTGCGTTAATATGCGTTAAATATGACTGGCGCATGATGGCGTATGCCACGAAAGCCGTATCTTTGAATAAAAGAAAAACAAGATGAACATCTCACTACGCCTGGCACTCTCGTTGGCCGTCTGCCTGTGGTCGCTCATGGGCATGGCGCAGGCCGACTCGACATTGCATCGCACGATGGCTTTTGCCACCTATCGACCCGCCCTGGTGACACTCACCACGGGCAAGGTGGTCACGGCACCGCAGGCCAACGTGCTGCTGAAGGGCAGCGTGTTGGTCTACCGCAACCCGCAAGGGCGTGTCATGGAGGCCAACCGCAAGACCATCAGGAGCGTCGACTTCGAAGACCGCCACTATGAGCGCATCGACACCATGCTCTATTGGCGTGTCGACACCGTGGGCGACAACGCCCTCTATTGCGCCACTTACATCGACATGGCTTCCCTCCGTCAGCAGATTCTCAATGGCCGCGACATGACCGACGTGCAGGTCAACTCGCTCATGCTCAGCTCGACGGCCATCACGGTCAATGAGGAAGACATTGACCTGCCTTACACCAATGTCTACTATTATCGCTACCGCGGCAAGTGGTTGCGTGTGCACGAGCGCGACATCGACCACGCCTTGCCGCGAGACAAACGACAGGCCTACAAGGTGGCCACATCCATGCCGGGCTTCTCGTGGACTGACCCGCATAGTCTCATGGACCTCTTGCGGAGCATCAGCGACTGACCGCGGAGCGACTGCACAGCCTTACAACCGAAACCATTATTACCAAACAGTCATGCAAAACATCACCGAATATCGCAAACAAATCTTGCAAGCCCTGCTCGCCGCCGCCGATGACGACGGACGCCCACGCCTCACGGAGGATGAGGCAACACGCCTGTCCAAGGAGTTCTCCGATGATGAACTGGCCTTCGGCATGGACTACAACACACCCGAGGAGGTGGCCGACATGTTGCTCGACGCCGACTTGTGATATTTCCCACCTAACCCAATCTTATCCATCCAGATTATGAACGAAAAGAAATCCATAGACACCTATCTTGATGAGATAGGCCATGAGAAGCCGCTCTCCGACGCCGAGGAACGGCAGTTGGCGGAGCGCATCCAGCAGGGTGACAGCCAGGCGTTGGCTCGGCTCACCACCGCTAACCTCACTTTCGTTGTGTCGTTGGCCCACCAGTATGCTGGCCACGGACTGCCCACCGAGGACCTCATCAGTGAGGGTAACATCGGCATGATGCGCGCCGCAGCCAAGTTTGACGGCAGTCGCGGCAAGCGCTTCGTGACCTTTGCCGCTCCTTATATCCGCGAGGCCATGCGCCAAGCCATTGAAAAGCAAACGGGACTCTACCGTGTGCCGCGCGATGCCGGCGACACGGCCTCGGAGCGCCGTCGCAGCCGCGCCCTGTCCATCGACGCCCCCGTGGGCGGAAGCCAAGACCTGAGCCTCGGCCGCGTGGTGGCCAACCCGCATGCCGCCGATCCCGGACAACTCCTGGAGGAGGGCGCTCTCGTCGAGGAGCTCACGCGACTGGTGGCCCGTCTTGACGGCCGTGAGCGGCGTGTGGCGGCTTGCCTCTATGGCGTCGGAACACCACCGCTCACCATGGCCGAGACCGCACAACTGATGGGACTGAAACGCGAGCGTGTGCGCCAGATACGCGACAAGGCGGTGCGCCAGATCTGCCGCATGACCACGAGTAAGGACTTGCGCAAATACCTGGGACGATGAGATACATGCTTCTTTCCGACATCCACGGCTCGCTGCCACGCCTGAGCCGCGCACTCAACTTCTATCGCGAGCGGCAGTGTGACATGTTGCTCCTCATGGGCGACATCCTCAACTACGGACCGCGCAACGGTGTGCCCGAGGGACTTAACGCCCCCGGTATCGCAAAGGCGCTCAACGATATGGCCGACGACATCGTGGCCGTGCGCGGCAACTGCGATTCGGAGGTCGACCAGATGCTCCTCCAGTTTCCCATCCTGTCCACCTACACGGTGCTCGTGGATGAGGGACGCCGCATCCTGCTCACCCATGGACACGTCTACAACAAGGAGACGCTGCCTCCCGGTCGCTTCGACGCCGTGGTCTACGGTCACACCCACCTCTGGGAGCTCACCGCGCGACAGGACGGATGCGTCATCTGCAACACGGGTTCCATCACCTTCCCCAAGGGCGGAAACCCACCTACGCTCGCCATCATGGACGATGGCGTCATCACCGTGTACGACTTCGACACCCTGCAACCGTTGGCATCCCAGGCGTTGCGACGGCCCGAGGGACACTGAGCCGGAATGGCTAATATTATCAACCCATAAAACAACATCGAAGATGCGAAAGTTCACTATCAAAGCCGTCATCGCCCTCGCAGTGGGGGGACTGACCCTGAGCTCCTGCATTGGTTCGTTCGGACTGACCAACAGTGTGCTCAACTGGAACAAGAAGCTCAGCAGCAGCAAGTTTCTCAATGAATTGGTGTTTATTGTCATCAGTCCCGCCTACGCCGTGTGTAGCGTGGTGGATCTGTTTGTGCTCAACACCGTGGAGTTCTGGACGGGCAACAAGCTTGTGGCCCATGTCGGCGAGACCAAGAACGTGATGGGCAAGGACGGGCGTATGTACGCCGTGAAGACCCTGAAGAACGGTTATGAGATCACCGACCCAGACGGCGAGGTGTCGTATCTGGTCTACAACAAGAAGGAGAAGAGCTGGAACTACAAGGACAATGGCTCGCTGAGAGAACTGTTCCGATTCAATGAGGACGGCACCATCCAGGCCACGCTGCCCAATGGCAAGAAGATGAACGTGACACCGGACCAGGCTGGCTTGTTCCAAGTGAAGATGGCCGTGCAAGACGGTGTTTACTTCGCCTCCGCCCGATAGGCGAGGCTTCTCTTGAGGCGGGTTCTATCAATTACCGCCTTGAGACGAACAAACGCTTCGGCCCGCATGGAGACTGACTGGAAGAGGTCATGCTCCATGCGGGCCGATTGTCTTTGCGCTTGCTTTGGGGTTGAAGGTGGTAAAATATGGCCCCCACCTGAAAAACTTGTTGACCGACAGGCTATCTGCTTATGCTGTCCCAAAGCAGGAGGTCTTGGCGCACGTAGCCTGTGCGGCCATCCACTTTCACCTTATACCATTGCCATTCATGGTCCTTGCCGGTGCCGGGCACCAGCCCGAGGCAGCGCAGAGGTTCGGGCGTGTCGTGGGACTGGAGGGTCAACCGTGCGACGACCTTGCTGCGCGTGGTGGGACGCAAGCGCACGTTGACGCGCCGGGCTTCCGCGCTATTGAGGGTCAGATACCCTTGGCCCTTGCGGGCTTGCCGCGTCTCCAGGCGAGCGTCGGCCTTCTTCACCAGTCCATAGTCTTGCGTTTCCACGAAGTAGCTGTCGTCGCAGTCGGCGATGTATCGGTTCTCCCGACCTTGTCGGTCCACCACCACCTTACCTTCTGTCAGGTTCCGGTTGGCGATGTTGCCGCGTTCCCAAGTGGGCGCCGCCACACACATGTCGGCCGTTGGCCGGAAGTAGTCGCCGTGCCATGTGACGGTGTCGCCACTGCCCACCTCGGCGAAGAGCATGCGCTGGCCGTAGTCGTCGGTGAGGTTGTAGGAGCGGCTTCGCCCTTCGGGTATAAAGGAAGCCCCAGCGAAGACGCTGTCGGCGAGGCAGAAGGCTGTCGGCTCGTCGGCGGTGATGCGGAGCGTGAAGTCGTCAATCTGGTGGTTGGCCCACCGTGTGGCGGGCGTGAGCCAGTAGGGGATGGTGAAGCGCTGCCCGACGTTGTAGCTCATGCGGTAGCGGTAGGTGTGATGAACAATGTTGCGGCCTGGCTGGAACGTCGCCTTGAAGAAGTAGGCGTAGGCATAGTTGACGAGGCTGTCGAGGGAGGCGTTGTAGAGCACGTTGTCAGCGGGTAGGTCCACTGTGTCGGGCGCGTTGGTGGCGTCACGCCACTTGCCCAGGTCGAGCGGCGTGAAACTTGGGTCGGGCTTGCCGTCGCGATAGCGCGCCGCCACGACAGCGTTGTCGTAGTCCAGCCTGCCGCCATTCATGTTGACCGTGAAGTCATGGATGTAAGGATGTGTGCCCTTGAGGTTGAGCGCGGCACCGGCATTGTAAGGTGCCGCCGCCTCAAAGGCCATGGTGACGGTCTTCGTGGAGCCGTGGTTTGTCAGCTCATAGTAGACGTCTACTCGGGCATACTGGTCTTTGCCGATGGTGATGGTCAGTATTTCCTTGTCCACAGAGATGTCGGTCTCTTGTGTGGGCACCAGGAAGTTGCCGCTTGTGAAGTAGACCCCGTCGTTGGCCGACGCTGTGAGCGTTGCGCAAGCTACCAGGGCGCAGGCGATGATTTTGGCTTTGATGTTCATCTTTCAGTCCTCGTTTTTTGTGAATGACCGGTTTTGTCAATTGGCTTTGTCAGATTGATTGAACCCACCCAATGAGAGAGGGCGGCCTGAGCCTCCATGCCCAAGCCGCCCTCTTGGTGAGAAGCGAGGGCGACCGACTGTCGCCCTCAGCTTATGTTTTTAGGGAACCAACCTTTAGAGCTTCACCACCAGGTACTTGCTGACGCTCCAGAAGAGCTGCGGGTCCTTGATGCGCAGCGTGGTGGTGCCGTCGCCGTTGTCTTTCAGCTCATACGAGCCGCCCGGCATCTGGGTCATGATCTTCGGGTCGTCGGAGTTGAGACGCACGGAGGTGTAGTTGCGGATGTCCACTCGGGTGAAGTTGCTGGTGTTGAGGTCCGACACGTTCACCTTCTTCTTGGCCAGGAAGCCGCCCTTGATGATGCCTTTGGCCTTCAGGTCCTTGGAGCTGCCGATGGCCACAAAGCCCGTGTGGAGCGAGGCGTCCTGCTCGGCGATGGTGGTCTTCTGCGCCTCCATGGTCTTGCTTTGGCTTTCCACGGTGCCCTGGAGCTGCGTGTTGGTCGTCGTGAGACTGTTCACGTTCTCCGTGAGCTTGGCGATGTTTGTGTTCTTCTCGTTGAGCTGTGCCTCCAGGTCGGCAATCTTCTTGTCCTTCTCATCAAGCTGAGCCTTGTAGTAGGCGATGAGCTTGTTGATGCGCTGGCCGTAAGCCGACTTGTTGTCCTTGTTTGCGGCCTCCAGTTCGGCCAGGCGGTCGCGCTGGCGTTGCAGTGTCTGGGCCAGTTGTTGCAGCTGGCTCTTCATCTTGCTCTTGTCGATGGCTCCGCCCTCGCCATTGCCCATCTGCTGGAGGATGCCCTCCTGCGCGGCGATGCTGTCGAGGCCTGCCGACATCACGTTCACGAAATCGGCCATCTGCTTGATGTCTTCCTGATGAAGACTGTCTGTCGTATTCAGCGAGTCGATTTGCGATTGCAAGGCTTCTGTTTTACCGTTGCCGCAACTGCTTACAGTGGCGACCATCGTAAGGCCGAAGAGACCCGAGAGGATGATGTTTCTTGTTTTCATGATTGTTACCTTTAATGGTTGAACGGTGCAAAAATAGAAATTATTCGCGCTAATAGTTACATTCTCCAAAATTTTTGATGTATTTTAAGATTTATCCGCATTTAGTAACTATCTGCAGGGCCTTACACCTATATTTATGGGAAAATGTTTGGGTATTCGGTTGATACATCTTACTTTTGCAGTAGAAATCACCAAACAGGTCATGCTTATGAGAAGGATTACCCTCATTTGGCTGCTCACCCTGCTGAGCGCCCTTGCCGCTTCTGTCGAGGCGCAGACATCCACATCTGCCGACACGCTCACGCTCACCGCCACGCGAGCCTACCAGACCGCAGGCCGCGGAGGACGGGCCGTGTTGCTGGCCGGTGAAATGGTCGTGCCCGCAGGCCAAGGGGCCACGTTGACCTCTGTCGACATCACCCTCCCGCAGTCTACGGTCACCGCGGTGGATGGTGTGGAGGCGTACGTGACGGCTACTGGCGACAGCGAGTTTTTCGCCACGGCCCGCACGCCCTTTGCCACGTCGCCCGCCACGTCGCGCCTTACTCTTGAAGGAACGGCCGCACTTGCCGCCGGCACCACCTGCCACCTGTGGGTGGTCGCCAAGGTGAAGGGCGACGCCCCTTTGGGCGCTTCGCTCAGCGCGGCCATCACCGGGCTGGCCTACCAGAACGCCGCCGGTGAAACCTATAAGGAGCAGGGCCTCAACCTTACCCCGGTGGGCGCCGTCAAGGTGTTCAAGCGACAGAGCTTCGTCTTTGTCCCCACGACCCACGACTGCCGTTACTACCGCATACCCACCTTCATCCGCGCTGCCGACAACAGTCTTGTGGCAGTCAGCGACATGCGCTACGACAACCAGGCCGACCTCGGCAACGACCATCGGATTGACCTGGTGGCCCGTCGCAGCACCGATGGCGGACAGACCTGGGGCGAGCCCGTGGTCATCGCCCGTGGTGATGGCAGCAGCGTGGCTCGTTGTGGCTTTGGCGACGCTTCTCTCGCCAAGGCGCCCAGCGGCAGGCTCATCTGCACCATGGCAGCCGGCAACACCAACTACTTCTTGGGCATGCGCCATTTCTTCGTCTCCACGAGCGACGACAACGGACAGACCTGGACCGAGCCTCGTGACATCGCCCAGCAGGGCGTGCTCACCGATGAGGTGAGCGGCACCGACGGCTTTGGCCTCTGGAGCGCCTTCCCCTCCTCGGGGCGGGGCATCACCACACGGAGCGGTCGTGTGATGTTTCTGCTCAACGCGCTTCAGACCAGTTCCGACCACTCGCGCACCTATCTGCTCTACACCGATGACGAGGGCGCCCACTGGACCCTGGCCCACGACCAGGTGTTTGGCGAGGATGTGGCCTCCAACGAGGGCAAGCTTGTGCAGCGCGCCGATGGCTCGCTCCTGGCTTCCATCCGCCAGGCGGGGCAGCGCGGCTTCAACGTCGGCACGCCCGATGGCACCCGGTGGATGGGCGAGACACGTTCGACCACGCTCACCGGCAACGACTGCAACGCCGACATCCTGGCCTACAACGACCATTTGCTGCTCCACACGCTTATCGTCGACCCCACCACGCGCGCCGACCTGCACCTCTTCGCCAGTAGCGACCAGGGGGCCACATGGACCGACGTGATGACCATCCAGGAGGGTGGGGCGGCTTACTCCACGCTTGGCGTGCTCGAGAATGGTGACCTTGCCGTGCTCTATGAGGACGCCTCTTACGGCTCCAACGGATACATCACCAACTTCCTCACCATCGACCGGCAGACGGTGCTGGGATGGCAGGCAGCTCAGGACAATCCCCTTCGGCAGATCCATCAGGGTTACGGGGCTTATGTAGAGCGCCGGTTGGGCAGTTATTTCACGGAGAATGTGGGCGCCCATTTCGCCTTGACCCATGAGGGCTATGACCAGCTCATCGGTACCTACAACGCTTATGCGGACAGTTGCACGCAGGAACAGTTCTTCGCTTTGCAACAGGCCATCTTCGACAACATCTCCTATCCCGCCACGGGCTATTATCGCATCAGGAGCGTGGGGGCGCGGGGCGCCGACACCTATCTTGCCGTGGGGCCCAACGCCGCCGGCACGGGCGACGCCACCCGGGGCTATGGCCTGAAGACGGTGAAGGCCGCCGACGCCATCGCCGACGCCTCGACCATTGTCAGGCTCACGCGGGTGGACGGCCATCGTGGCACCTACCGCATCAGCACGCAGGGCGAGGGCGTGGTGGCTCCCCCGTCACGAGGTAACCCCTTCGCGCTCACGGCAGGGGAGGACGAGGGTGACACCTTCACCTTTACGCCCATCCAGGCTCATGCGGGGCGCGTGACAATCCTTTGCGACAGTGTGCGCAGCCGTTATGGTTATCTCCATGAAGCCTCGGGCGAGGCCGGACAGGCTCCCGTCATCGGTTGGACGGCGGAGGGCACGCTGGCCTCTCCCTCCACCTGGCTGGTGGAGAACGTGCCGTCGCGCGCCTATCGCATCTCGCTTGAGCAGGCCACGGCGCCCGATGGCACCAGCAAGTATTTCGGTACGCTCTGCGTGCCCTTCGGTGTCAAACTGCAACAGGCCAAGGCCTACGCGTGCACGGCTGTCGCTGCCGACAAGGCGGCGCTCCAGGAGATTGGGTCTGTGGTGCCGGCGGGCACGCCTGTGGTGGTCATCGGCACGCGACGCACGGAGACCATGGCGGTGAGCAGCAAGGCCACAGGGACGGTGGACAAGAACATCCTGCGGGGCACCTTTGTGGCGAAGGCGTGGGATGGCGCTGGCTACGCGCTTGGCGCCGACAAGGGTGTGGCAGGCCTTTACAAGACCGACACCGACACCTTGGCCGCCAACAGCGCTTTCCTGCCCGAGGGCACCGCCACGCCAGGTTATGCCTTCACCTTTGTGGACCTCACGGGCGTGGGCACGGTGGAAACACGCACAACCGGGGAGTCGCCGCGATATAACGTGGCGGGACAGCGTGTCGACGCTGACTACAAGGGACTTGTCATAGTGGGTGGCCACAAGATGTTGCAAAGATAGGAGAATGCGAATAAAACGGTTTTGCCCATGAGTGAACAAGTGACGCTGTCGGTCATCATCCCCGCCTATAATGTGGAACGCACGCTCGCCCGTTGTGTGGATAGCGTGCTCATGCAGGAGGTGGATGGCATGGAGGTCATCGTGGTCGACGACGGGTCGGCGGACGCCACGCCTTTCGTGGCCGACCGCTATGTGGATCGCCCCGGTGTGCGCGTCGTCCATCAGGCCAATGGCGGCCTGTCGGATGCGCGCAACGAGGGGTTGCGCCATGCCGTGGGTCGCTATGTCACCTTTGTCGACTCCGACGATTATCTCATGCCGTGCACCTACGCGCCGCTCCTGGAGATGCTCGCCAGCCACCCTGACTATGATGTGCTGGAGTATTCGCTTGACCGCGAGACGCCAAGGGGCCGCATGGCTGTGCGGCTGCCCGAACGCGAATACACCGACATGACCGACTATTGGCTTCGGGGCGAGGGCTTCCAGCACGCATACGCTTGGAACAAGATTTACCGACGCCAGCTCTTCACTTCCGTGTCCTTTGCCAAGGGCAGGCTCTTTGAGGATGTCTATGCCATGGGAGACCTGTGGCCGCATGTGCGGACCTTGCGCACCACCAGCAGGGGCACCTATCGTTACACTTACAATCCGTCGGGCATCACCGTCAAGGCCGATGCCCGAGGGTGGCGTGATCTGCTGCAAGGCCACCTGCGCATCGTGCGGAGCCACGACCTGACAAGCCATCCCGCCTTCCCCGATTATTATGGCCATCTGCTTAACATCCAACTGATGACCTACTATTGTTCGGGCGACAGCCGGGATGTCTTGCTGCCGCGCATGGCTTACCGCCACACCTGGAAGCTCTGCCTTCTGCAACTCCTGGGGATGAGACGCCTCTGCC
>DAIOEQ010000046.1:0-1623 GCA_036746215.1 Prevotella sp. | reverse complement strand
ATTCGCCTGCTGAGGTCTGTCAAGCAATATTCCACCCGTCAATAGTCCCCGTCGTCGACGAGAAGTTGCAGCCTATGCTATAGACGATCCTGTCATCAGCCTGATATTCTCGGGCATACCCCATCTTCTCGATCTGGTTGAGGGCGTCTTCCGCTGAGCCGTCACGTTTGAACTCAAATATATAGACAAACTTCTGTGTTTCCACCACACAATCCACTCTTCCCTCGCTTTGTTCCTTTTCGATGAAAACAGTAAAGCAACTAATCATTCTCAATACGAGATAGAAGGTGTACTGGAAATAACGTTCCTTCTCTCGCTCGTTGTCCTTTCGGCGCTGACTGTACGGAATGCTGGCAAAGAAAGAAATTAGGAGATTTTCCAATTGCTTGCAATCTCCCTGTTCCATGACATTCACTACTTGGATAACCCAAGAATCCGCAGGTCTCGCTGGTTTCAGATAACTGGTTGCCAGCATGGTCAGGAAACCATTTTTCACCTCATCATTAGGAAAGTCCAGGAGATATGAATTGGTGTTCATGTTCCAATCCTTGACAGTAAGGTAACCGCTTTGGTAAATCATGGGCAAAGGGGTCTCTTTGTCGGCTTTATAGTCAACGAAACTGTTTATGGGATAATATTTATCGACAATTTCATTTATGTTCTCGTCGAAGTGTGTCAGCAAACGAACCAGGTAAGTAGGCGAACCCGTCCGGAACCAATAATCATCCAGTCTTTTTTTGCTTAGGGCGTTCAAAATGCTGAATGGGTTATAGATGTCAAGCATGTTGGGACTGAAGTGATAGCCGTCATACATTCTTTTCAGTTTATGTTTCATGCCATCGTCTGTTGTCCTATACCTCATGGCCATAGCTTTGATTTGCTCATCAAAGGTGGCGTATAGCTCTTCCTCCGTAATGCCGCAAAGAGACTCGTAACGTTCATCCATACTGATGTCATCAGGCTGGTTGAAACCACTGAACACGCTAACCTGTGAGAACTTGGTGACACCCGTGAGCAACACGAATTGCAAATCTTCGTCAGCGGCCTTGAACACGCTGTAAAACCCTTTCATGATTTCACGGTGCCAATCTTCCAGCATTCGTTCATGGCCATCAACAGTTGTCTTTATTTTCGTGTCAAGCACGTCCAGTAGGGGCTTGTCATATTCGTCTATCAGTACTACGGCACGAAGCCCGGTCTTCCGATGTGCTTCTTTCAGCACATAAGCGAAGCGACTTCCCAAGGTGTCAGCCAATGGACTCTTGCCATACTCCAATTCCTGGGTGGCCACAAAATTTTCCAAGCGTAGCTCCAGTTCACCGGGGTTCGTGTAGTTGCTCCCATTGAAATCGAGATGGAACACGGGGTATCGCCTCCACTCCTTTTCCAATTTTGCAATGGCAAGTCCCTTGAAAAGATCCTTCCTGCCGAGAAAATAACACTTAAGGGTAGATACCAACAAAGACTTTCCGAATCGTCGAGGACGACTCAGAAAGTAAATATTCCCGTCCGTCACTAAATCATAGATTTGTGCTGTCTTGTCGATATAAACATAACCTCCCTCTATGATTTTGTCGAAGCTTTGTATGCCAATAGGATATTTCATATTGCTGGCGCTTGTAT
>DAIOEQ010000045.1:7826-12421 GCA_036746215.1 Prevotella sp. | reverse complement strand
TATTTCTTGTTTTGTGCTGATCTGACTGCCTTGAAACGGAAGAGCATTTCATTGAGAATGCTATGCTTCTCTTCATCCATATGCCAGTTCCCAATGAGCAGAGCCTCACTGTTCATCACGGTTTCCACTTCCCGCAGGTTGTTATGAACCAGAGTCGATCCCGATGAAACGATGTCAAAAATAGCATCTGCCAAGCCTATTCCCGTGCTGATCTCCACCGAACCGGTGATGACATGAATGTCGGCCTTGATGTTGTGGCTATTCATAAAGTTGCGCAAGATGTTAGGATAGGAAGTGGCTATCTTACGTCCGTTGAACCATTGCAGTCCTGGATAACTTATGGCATTGGGTATAGCCAAGGACAGTCTGCATTTGGAAAATCCCAATCTGAAAATGATTTGAGCGTCCTCGTGCTTCTCCATAAATTCATTCTCACCGACAATACCGATGTCTGCCACACCGCTCGCCACGCTCTGTGGTATGTCGTCGTCGCGGAGGAACAACACTTCCAGGGGGAAATTCGAGCTTTTGATCAACAAGGTCCGCTTGCTCTCTTTCACCTGGATGTCTGCTTCATTGAGCAAATTCATTGTGTCTTCGTAAAGACGCCCTTTGGATTGGACTGCTATTCGTATTGTGCCCATATTTGCGTGTTTATGTTATCGAAAAACCTATTATTACTTAAAAATCATGGCAAATATAGTCATTTCCTATCATTTGTGCAATAATTATATTAATTTTGTGGCGAATAAAAATGAAAGACAACGTTTTTTACATATTTATCCTCTTTTTATTGTTCGCCTCGTGCACCGAGACGAAGAAACAAGCCATGACCCCATGGGGCACCTCTGTTGGGGAAGACACCATTCCCTCCAACGCTTCATTTGCCATGAGTGACATTCAAAATAATGGGGAATTGATTATGCTCACCTTGTCAGGGCCAGAGACCTATTATGATTATCATGGACACGGCATGGGCCTTCAATACCTGTTATGTGAGAAGTTTGCCCAGAAATTGGGTGTGTCTCTTCGCGTGGAAGTGTGCAAGGACACCACGGAAATGGTGTCACGGCTCAAAAATGGCGACGCGGATGTCATTGCCTTTCCATTGCCTAAGACTTTTCACGGCATACGCTATGCTGGAGCCAGCGACGCTACCCGCAAGCTACAATGGGCCGTGCAGATGGCCAGCACCGAACTGGCTGACAGTCTCAACAGTTGGTTTAAGCCGAGCATGATAGAGAAAATAAAGAAAGAGGAGAAGTTCTTGCTCTCCACACGCAGCATTGTCCGTCACGTTTATTCTCCCATGCTCGACCGCTCTGGAGGTGTCATCTCTCATTTCGACCATCATTTCCGCCGTTATGCGCCCCTTGCCCGTTGGGATTGGCGTCTGCTTGCCGCCCAGTGTTACCAGGAATCAACTTTCGATCCGAAGGCTCACTCTTGGGCAGGTGCTTGTGGTTTGATGCAAATCATGCCATCGACTGCTGATCATCTGGGGTTGTCGCGTGACAACATTTATGACCCGGAACAGAACATTGCTGCAGCTGCTAAATACATCCGTGAGTTGGACTCACATTTCCAAGATGTGCCATCGCCTGAGCGAACGCTTTTCGTGTTGGCCAGTTATAACGGAGGTTACCAGCACATCCGTGACGCCATGTCGCTGGCAGGCAAACATGGGCGTAACGCACACAGTTGGGGTGACGTGCGTGAGTTTGTGCTGAAACTTGCTTCTTCACCTTATTATAATGATCCTGTTGTGAAGTATGGTTACATGCGAGGCTACGAGACGGTAGACTATGTAGACAAGATTCGAGCCCGCTGGGCCCAATATAGAGGCGTGGCTGGTGGTGGAGCGATCAGCTCTGGTTTCGTTACGACTCCCGAACGAGCACAACGCAAATACAAATGGCATCTCTGAGAAGCACTATAAGAAAGACACGATACCTGTCATGTTATTATGCCGATGACAGTTGGCATGACGCGTGCTCTTTAGCCACGATAACAAGCAAGCGCACATCAAAGAACAATTCTTATTCTCCTTTGTAATAAAACAAATGGCCGATGATGTGCTTTCCTGCACATCATCGGCCGTTATTCCAGCTAAGCCCTACCATCTGATGACATTAGCTGAAGAGAAGCTCCTCTTTTTCGGGAGCCTTATCTATCCGTATAGTAGCACCTTCCTGTAACTCGCCAGAGAGAATTCGCTCGCACAGGCCATCCTCGATGTACGTTTGGATGGCACGTTTCAGCGGACGGGCTCCGTATTGCACATCATAGCCCTTGGTGGCGACAAACTCCTTGGCAGCCTCAGTGACATCAATTGTATATCCCAATTCAGCCACTCGCTTGCGGAGATCTCGCAACTCGATATCAATGATGCGCTTGATGGCAGTCAAGTCAAGTTGGTCAAAGGTGATAATCTCGTCAAGACGATTAAGAAATTCGGGCGCAAACTGCTTGCTGAGGCTCTTTTGGATTATGGAGCGCGCATAGAGTTTGTCGTGCTCGTTGAGGTTCGACGTGCTTGACAATCCTCCGGCATTGAAGCCTACACCATGAGAGAACTCTTTCAACTGGCGTGTCCCTGCGTTGGAGGTCATGATGATGACCGTGTTTCTGAAATCGACAAGTCGTCCGTTTCCGTCCGTGAGTCGACCTTCATCGAGCACCTGCAACAACATGTTGAACACGTTTCCATGCGCTTTCTCTATTTCGTCAAGCAAGACGATAGAGTAGGGGTGACGCCGCACTTGCTCAGTGAGTTGTCCGCCTTCCTCATATCCCACGTATCCAGGAGGTGCCCCTATGAGCCTCGACACGTTGAAACTCTCTGTGTATTCGCTCATGTCAATGCGAATCAAAGCATCACGTGAGCCAAACATCTGTTCGGCCAGTTTCTTGGCCAAGTAAGTCTTGCCGACTCCCGTTGGGCCCAAGAACATGAACACGCCAATGGGATGGTTGGCCTCTTTCAACCCGACGCGGTTACGCTGAATAGCTTTCACCATCTTGTCAATGGCGGTGTCTTGCGCAATGACGCATTCTTTCAAGGCCGAAGCCATGTTTCTCAAGCGTACGCTCTCAGCCTCAGCCATGCGTTGCACGGGAATGCCTGTCATCATTGACACGACATTTGCCACATCCTCATCCGTCACCTTATGACGCGTCGACATATCTCCGTCTTGCCATTTGCGCTGCATCTCCGCATACTCTTGTTCCAGTTGGGTCTGCTTGTCACGGAAGCTGGCGGCCAGTTCAAAGTTTTGATTGCTGACAGCCTGTTCCTTCTTGTGTTTCACCTCACTGATTTCCTTTTCCTTATCAGTAAGTTCCGTAGGAACATCCGTATGCTGCAAGTGGGTGCGTGAGCCCACCTCGTCGAGCACGTCAATGGCCTTGTCGGGGAAGAAACGATCTGTGACATAGCGGTCTGTCAGTTTCACACATGCTTGCAAGGCCTCATCGGTGTAGTTCACGTGATGGTGGTCTTCATAACGATCCTTGATATTTCTGAGTATCTGCAAGGTTTCCTCGTTGGTCGTAGGCTCAACCAAAACCTTTTGGAAGCGGCGTTCAAGTGCGCCGTCCTTCTCAATAGAGTTGCGATATTCGTCCAGTGTTGTGGCTCCGATGCATTGTATGGTACCTCTCGCCAAGGCGGGTTTCATGATGTTTGCCGCATCCATGCTCCCTGGTGTGGAACCGGCTCCAATGATGGTGTGTATCTCATCAATGAAGATGATGACATCCGGATTGGCTTCAAGTTCTTTCAACAGGGCGCGAATGCGTTCCTCAAACTGTCCTCTATACTTGGTCCCTGCGACAATGGCAGTCATGTCCAGGCTGACCAATCTGCGGTTGAACAGCAACGGAGAGGTCATGTGCTTGGCAATGAGTTGGGCCAAGCCCTCCACAATAGCGCTTTTTCCGACGCCGGGCTCACCTATGAGTATAGGGTTGTTCTTTTTGCGTCTGCACAAGATTTCTATCACCCGCTGGATTTCCTTTTCTCTTCCCACCACGGGATCGAGTTTCCCCTCACTCGCGGCTTGCGTCAAATCGACGGAGAAATTGTCAAGCACAGGAGTCTTCGACGCGCCTTGCTTCTTGGCTGTCGCAGAAGAGGCATGCACACCGTTGGATCGTTGGCCACTTGTGGCGTCGTCTTCGAATTCCTCATCTTCATCGGGAAGCCCGAGCCCATCAGTGGTGGGCTTTTTCTGCAACATCTGCAATGCTGTCTCGTAATCGAGTTGGTTCATCTCCAAGACCTCTTTTGCGCCATTGGCTGTCTGGTCATGGAGAATGGCCAGGAGCACGTGCTGCACGTCAACAAGTTGCGTGTGTTGTATGCGGGCCTCAAGAACCGCCAACTTCAGAATGTTGTTGGCTTGTGTGTTCAACGCGAGGTCACTTGAGTGAATGGGCTCTTGAGAAATTTCTTCCTTTATGCGTTGTTCCAATTCCGCCTTGACAGTCTGGATGTTGATGTCCATGCGGCGGAAAAGTTCAATCACAGGTCCGCTCTTCCCTCTCAGCATGCCAAGCAACAGATGCTCCGGCCCAACGGAATTGCTGGCCAG
>DAIOEQ010000045.1:0-7814 GCA_036746215.1 Prevotella sp. | reverse complement strand
CCTCCCTGCTGAACGCAAGGATCTCTGACACCTTGGGTGAAAACTGACTGGTCATATCTTCTTACCTTTCTTTTTATAATTCAATGCAAAATTAGTGATTTTTCTTTCTAATCAGCAAGGAATGTGCCAAGATTTGTTCATACGCCGCAAATTTTGTTGTAGGGGCATGATTGACAGCGTTCGGTGTGCGGGGTGGGCACGAAGGGCATCTCTGGGTCGTATATTTCTGCCAGAAGGTCTTTCAATCCGCTTTCGAAGTCTGATAAGTAGGTGTTGATGTCTTCTATGAGTTTTCTTTCGCCTCTTTTGCTTCCACTAAAGGCCAAGATGGGATTGTAGCCTTCTTTTCGGGCTTCTCTGATGAAAAGCAGGGCAGGAGCCACGGGCAAGTTGTCGTGATTTGCCTCTTTTGCCGATGTCTCTCCATGTCTGATGAGCGAGGCGTAGAGAAAAGCCTGCAAATAATAATCGGTATGTTTGGCCTCCACGAGTGCAGGGTCGAAGATGTCGCCTACGGACGAAGGCGGAGTCTGCAGGGGCTTCCCCGTTTTATAATCTATCACCCTCAAGAAACGAATCATTCCCTCCTTTCTGTCCAGACGGTCGATTTGTCCTCCCACCTTTATTGTCCGCTGTTTTCCGTTGACCGTGAAAGACATGTTGTCATAGAAGTCCTTCTCGAGTGCGACGATGGAAAAAGGCGCCTCATGCATGTCTATCTCGAGCAACAGACGTATATAGGTGTAAATGACCTTGCGGTTGAGCAGTTGCAGACCGTTGTATCTTGGATGGAAATGCGGGTCCTCCACCTTGAAGAGTTTCTCTCGGAACGCCTGGTCGATGAATGCGTAGAGTATTTCGCGACTGTTGTGGATGTTTCGGATTTCCTCAGCTGTGATGATGCGTTGCGTGTCTTGCGAGAGCTTGTGATAGATAAGTTCTGCTGTACGATGGAAAATATTTCCGAAGGTCATGTTGTCAATTTCATTCTCGTCGTCGTTATCCTCCTCATAGAGTTTGCACACCGTGTGATAGTAGAATTGCAGGGGACAGCGCAGGTAGCGGTAAATGGCTGTTGGCGACAGTCGCTCCTGGGCATCCAGCCTGCGCATGACAGGTTCATCCTTTTCTATTCGCTTCCGCGTGACAAGGGTGGCGCTTTGCCCCGACAGAAGAGTCTGTCTCCGCAGGTGGTGAGTGCCATTGTCTTCCACCATGAACTGGAGCATGAAACGGCTCATCTCGCCTTTCTGCCCGTCATCAGTTGCATTGTTATAGGTGAGTGTGATGTCTTGCGCTCGTTGCAACAGAGAATAGAAATAGTAAGCGTAAATGGCCACCTTGTTTTCCACGGTTGTAAGCTCATAGGCAGCGCGCAGTGAGTGGGGGATGAAAGAGGCGTCATTGATGCCTTTGGGCAGTTTTCCCTCATTGCACGACAGCACCAGGACGTGGTCGAAGTCGAGGTTGCGCGTTTCAAGGACACCCATGATCTGCACGCCCTTGGCTGGTTCACCGTGAAAGGGTATAGAGGTCGCCTTCACGAGTTGCCCCATCAGTTTCAACAAGATAGAGACATTGACGACCTGGCGCCCCGATGCCGGGTCAACACGTGGCAAGGAAGCGTTTTCCGTGCCCACGGGGGAGATGGCCATGATGGCGTCAAGTCGATTGATGAGCGTGTACATGCGGAAAACGGACTCGTGCATCAGCGGGTCCTCCTGTTGGGCCGATCCCACGCCGACACGCTTCAGAAGTCGCGCTATCCATTCGAGCAATGGGAGAAAGCCATCTACTTCTGTGACATTCTCAAACACCTCTTGAATCGCTTCGTTGCGCTCACAGGTGAGGTAGTCTCGTTTGGGATAATAATGCTTATGGTCATTGAGCTCCTTGCAGAGTGTCTGACACTCGTCGGATATGTATTTGGCATAGGGGTGGCGGAGCACTTGGTTGACCTGTTTCAGTCGAAATCTATCGCCGCCGTCCATTTTTCCATTGAGCTGCAGGTCCAGTAGATTCATGACAAGTGTGCTCACCTGACTGGCCGCCAAGGGAAATCCCGTGGTGATATTGACGTCCTGGACCTGTTCCGGCAAGCAATGTACCACCGTCTGCAACAAATTCTCGTCGGACAACACGATAGCCGTTCGGCTGCCATCGCAGTATCGTTGATTTTCTTCCAGCCAATGGCTGACATAGCGTGCCTGTATGTTCTCGGTGGGAGCCGACACATAAGTCACGTCCTTGTCTTTAGAAAGGTTGTCATAGATATTCTCAAGGGCGAGATCATCAGATATGCGTTCCGCTGACAGCTCATTGGGAAACTTGTCGAGGTAACGCGAGATGTAGCGTCCCGCTTCCTGGTGCGAAGGCGGCATGTAGTAGCGGTCATAGTCCCAGTAGAACTCTGCCTTACCCTGCTCCTTGAGAATGGAGAACAATTTTTGCTCCACCTTCTGCAAAAGGTTGAAGCCCACGAAGACGTAATGCTTATGGCGAAACTTGATGTTTTTTTGTTCCACTACTTCCCGATAGAGCATTCCCTCATAGGCGAGCCCTTCCTGTCGCAGTGTCTTTTTGTATAGGTGGTAAATGTCGGCAAGATGTTCCCAAATCTTACGAAACTGGTTTTGCAGTGCCGTGTCACCCACCACATGCCCGAAGAAAGCCTCCAGACTGGCGCGTTGCCGCTCGGACAGGAACGAGAAGTCTTCCATGTCCTTGAGCGCTTCGAGGTTGACAAAGAGCTTGTCGGCGTCCGCCATGTTCTTGTCCAAGTCGTCGAAGTCAGACAGCAGCAGTTGTCCCCAAGCGTAGAAGTGGTCGAGCGTCTCATCGGTTTGCGCCAAGTCACAATAGACATTGTAGAGCTTGAAGGTCAACAAGATGCTGTCGGGCACCTGCAGATTCGTGTGATTGCGGAAAAGGTCGCTGATAGTGAGGTAGGTCGGGCTCCAGATAGGTCGTCCGGCTTCCTCATAAAGCGCCTTGTTGAGAAATATGGAAGCGCGCTTGTTGGGGAAGACCACAGCCACATCGGTCAGCTCGTTGCCATGTTTCGCCAAGAGGTCCTTGGCCACATATTGTAAGAATGTCATGTTCGTTTAATTTACGGGTAAGACGTGATTGGTGAGGACATACCACAGGTAACCTGACACATTGCGGTAGCCCATGTCTCTTAGCAAGGTCATGTATTCACTCACCTGGCGTTGATGCTCAGCGCGCTCAGCGCCGGTCTTGAAGTCGATGACTATCATTTGCTTGCCATCATATATGACGCGGTCTGGCCTTTTCTCGATGAGACACTGTCTCTCTTCATCGTAGGTCAAGATGGAGCACTCGTTGAAGACCTTCCAATGAGGGGCAAACCACTGGCGTACCTGTTGTGACTGCAGGCGATTTTCCAGCGTCGTCTTGAGTTCCTCGCGCGTCATGGCCTTGTCGTAGAGCACCCCCTGAAACTCCAGTTGATTGATGGCGCTGTCCAAGTCATCAAGACTATAGATGGAGGCGAACAACGCGTGCAAGATGTTTCCGGCGTCGATGTACGTACGGCGGTTAGCTCCCTGCTCACGCTCCTCGTCACTCATGACGAAGTTGTCGCTGTCGTAGCTTTGCACGAAATGGGCACGTGTTTCATAGTTTTGTATGTCAATCGATATGCCTTGTTCGCCTTGCTCAAAGATATTGGATGTGGCTTCTTTCGTTCCGGTGGCTGACGGACAGAATGTTCCATAGTCGTAAGTAGTCGGTCCGTCGGCAACATCCTTTCCTTTCAATCCCGGCAACGCCTGCCGCTCCCCATTCTCTTCATCTTTGCACAATTGGTCCAAGACCTTTGCCAAGAGTTGGGAGGGATATTGTGAGCTATTCTTTTTGCCCAGCACAAACAGGTTGCGCGAGGCTCGTGTAAATGCCACGTACAACACGTTGAGGTTGTCGACGATGTTCTTGATATGCTCACTTTGGTAATCTTCCTTATAGACTGACCCCAGCAATTTCTTCTTTGAGAGGTTGAGCGGGGCGATAGGCAGGTCGTCATAGGGTGCCACTTGGGGCTCCACCCACAGCGTGTCGTCATTCTTTTCCACCTCCCAGTCGCACCAAGGCATGATGACGTGGTCAAATTCGAGGCCTTTGCTTTTATGGACGGTGAGCAGGCGGATGCCGTTGCTTTCGTCGCTGTGTATAGATTTGCCACAGAGGTTGGCGTCCCACTCATCGAGAAACTCGCTGACGCCGGCCACGTGCCGTTGCAGATATTTGGCCAATTGGTCGAAGAAGGCGCACATGTAGGCGCTTTGTCCGTCAAGCCGACTGAGCTCGAAGTCCTTGTAAAGACGCTCTGCCAGGTCGATGATGGGCATGGAGAGCAGCTCATTCCAATGTTCAGACATGTCGGTGGGCAACTGGGTGCGAAGTTCCTCGTCCTCTATGAATATTTGAGAATCCGTCAGTTGGTCGTTTCCCAAGCACACCTTGCGGTAGGCCTTGACCAGATTGGCCATTGCCAAAGTGTCAGTAGGGTTGACCAGCACGTGCATGGCTGTGACGATGGTGTTGACGGCCAATGAGGCATCGAGGCGAAAGGCTTCGTCGGAAACCATGGGAGCCATCATCTCTTGCCCGCCGACATTGATGGGATGTTGCTGAAACCACTCGGCCAGGAGGGCGATATGCTTGTTCTTCCTCACCAAGACCGCTATCTTGCCTGGTGGCGTCCCGCCAGCAAGCAACTGCTCAATGATGTCCTTCACCATCAGAATCATTTGCTCCTCATAGTCATCACTTGGCAACAATCGGACGCTGACCTGCCCGGCATCGGGGCGTTTTTCGGGCACCTCTTGCCTTACGTCGGCATAGGCGTTCGCCACATCCCGTGCCTCCGCCATGACCTCAGCGCTGGCACCCTGTTGCTGAAGGTCTGCCACAAGATGTTGGGTGGTGATTTTGGCGGCACGCTCAAAGAAGGTATTGTTGAAGTTGATGATGTTGCGTTGCGAACGATAGTTGACAAGCAGGGGTTTCACATCGGTCATTTCGCTTTTGTTGTCGCACAGTCCTTGGAGCAGGCGCCAGTCGCCATTCCGCCAGCGGTATATGCTTTGCTTGACATCACCCACTATCAGGCTGCCGTTGTCATGTGCGATGCAATCATCGAGAAGCACCTTGAAGTTTTGCCACTGCACCCTGCTGGTGTCTTGAAACTCGTCAATCATGATGTAGCGCACCTGTCCGCCAATCTTCTCATAGATGAACGGCGAGTCTTGTCCGTCGATAAGCTTATGGAGCAGCTGTTGCGTGTTGCTCAACAAAAAGTTGCCTGTGGCCTCATTGATGGCGTTGACCTCTTGTTCTATGCGTCCCAAAAGACGCAACTCGTTGATGTTGGCCAGGGTGAGGTCAATGGAGTTGATGGTCACCAGACTGCTGACGCGCAGTTTCTCGGCCTCTGCGATGAGGGGCACTACCCGTGTCTCAATGGCCTGCGCCTGGGCGGCTGAGGCGGCCTTGCCCACCAACGCCGAGGGGTCGTCGAGTGCTGGCGAGACATAGGCGTTGGGGCCTTTCCCGTCCCTGAAAGCTCCTGTCTCCAACCGCTTGAAGTAAGCTGATGCGCTCTTGCCGCCTTGGAAAAAGCACTTGTCGGTCAGACCTTCCTCATCGAGCAACGCATGATAACGGTCGGCAAGACTGGTGATGGCCTTCATGGCCTCGGCGCGTCGGGCTTGCAAGCCCGACTTATAAGTCGCGAAGAATTGCGGGTCGTCCATCAGTTGGCGCATGCGGTCTTGATGGGTCTTGTAGAACTCCTTGAAGATGGAAAGGCCGAAATCCTTGATGCCCGCTATGACATTCCAGCTCTTGTTGTCCTGTATCTTCTCGTTGATGAAGCCCATGATCCATTGGAGCAAAGGGTCTTCGTCGTGCTGGATGTTGGCGATGATGTTGTCTACGGCTTGTCCCTCAACTTCCTTGTTGTTGAGCCCCACACTGAGATTTGCGGCCAATCCAAGTTCCCGCGCCAGGTTGCGCAGCACGCTCTGGAAGAAGCTGTCAATGGTCTCGACGCGAAAGTAGTGGTAGTTGTGGATGAGCAGCTGCAGCGCCAGCTCGGCCGTGGAGCGGATGAGGCGTTCGCTCTTCTCCGGAAAAGCCTTGCTCACTTGTTTCAAGTAGTCGTCGGCGTCGGGCAAGCCATGCGCGATGCCGTAGAGTTTGCCCAGAATGCGGCTTTTCATCTCTTCGGTGGCCTTGTTGGTGAAGGTCACGGCGAGAATGTACCGGTAGCTTTGCGGGTCGCGGATAAGCAGTTTGATGTACTCCACGGCCAGGGTGAAGGTCTTTCCACTTCCTGCGCTTGCCTTATATATGGTGAGTGGTTTGGGTGCGAGCATATTCGTTGTGGTTGCGTATTATCTTGCAAACTTACTAAAAAATGTTCACACCGAACCACACTTGAAGAGTTTTTTCGTCCGTCTCCTTACTTTCCAGGCACAGGAAGAACAGCCGCATGCCCAGCAGAGAACACATGGATGGAATGATTTTTCAGCAAACTTAATCCAAAAGTTGTTTGTTATATCACATAATAACGTTACCTTTGCGTTGACAAATATAAAAATGATGATTTCTAAACCCAAGGCCCTTCTGTTAGGACTATGTCTCCTTTTAGCCTCGCAAGCCTCGTGCCAGGGCATCGGGCATGTGCGTTTTGGCGCCTCCTATGAGGATGCCATGATGCGCATCAAGGAAACGTTTGGCGCTCCAGCGAAGGTCACGGACGACGAGGTGGAGTATGCTGACGCCCACTTTGAGGGCTTCCTGTGGAACCACGTCACGTTCCGGTTTAAGGAGGGACGGCTCTGTGAGGCACGCTTCTACCAGGACCACAAGAGCAAGGGAAAAGCTAAAGCCGAACTGGAAAACATAGCCAAGAGCCTCAGCAAGAAGCATGCGCTGTCGCAGGACTTCGAGGAAGACGGCAACCGCTTCTACGCAGGCGGCCAATCGCCTTTGGGCATAGGCCGATTGTTTACCGCGTTTGTGGCTCCACACAATGGACGGTGGTCTGACCAGTTGCGCTTTGGACCCTTCAAATTTAAAAACAACGAGTTATGATGAAACGACTGATTATCACCGCTATATGCATGGTGCTTACGCTGGGTGTTCACGCAAAGTCCATGAGCGAGATTTGGGCAAGTTTGCCAGACTCCATCATCCCTTACCTCAATGGAGCGCACCGCACGCAAATGACAGAATACATCAAGATGGGGCTCAAGGGTGACGTGGACCATTCGCTGGCAGGGAAAAGCGTGATGGACACCTTGACGGCAGACTACATTCACCTCACACTCAACGAATCGGTGGTCATGGAACTGAAAAGACTGCCTGATGGCGGTGCTGACTCATTGTTATGCGTTGTGACCACATGGAAAGGACCGGCAGAAGAGAGCAACGTAAGCTTCTTCTCACAAGACTGGAAGCAGATAGACTTGGCTCATGCTTTTGCCGGGAAAAGCCTCCCTGACCTTGCCGACGAACTGACGCAGAAACCAGACACGATGGACGACACGCGTTTTGGCGAGCTTCGCTCCATGCTTGATCCGCTAATGGTGAATGCCCGGCTGACTCCGTCAAACAACCAATTGAGGGTGCGCTTGGCCATTCCCTTGCTCTCAGCCGATGACAAGAAAGCCGTAGAAGTCGTCATGCGTGAGCTCGTCTTGGCATGGGACGGCAACGCGTTTCGAAAAATGGGGTAGGGCGCATTGGGACATTTCCTGACACAATTGTAAGCGCGAAAACATTTC
>DAIOEQ010000044.1:0-12497 GCA_036746215.1 Prevotella sp. | reverse complement strand
ATCACGGACAAGCCATGGAGGTGAGCCTCTGATCCCTTAGGGAAAACCATCAACGACAAAGCCCCGAAGACACTTGTGTGTGTCTTCGGGGCTTTGTCTGTGCGGCGAGCGCCACGCAAGGCCAGACGTTCACGGGGCTTCCGCCCCACAATGTCAGTCCTTGGTCTTGTCCTTTGCCGAGGGCTTGAGAAGCTGTTGGTAGCGAGCCGTATCCGCCAGGAGGTCAAAAGCGGCCTTCACCTGCTTGTCGGTGCGAAGCGTGTTCTGCACGGCGCCACGCTGGTAGTAGTAGGCCGCCACAATATCGTTGTTGAGAATCTCGCAGATGCTCTCCTTGTTAAAGTCGAGATCCTTCGACAAGTTGGGCTTCAACTTGTTGCGCAGGGCCACAAACTCCGCCTTGGCGTCGTCGTAATAGCCCTCAAACTTAGCCAGCTTTTCCAGGTCGTCAAGCGTCTTGGCGCTCATGGCGTCATACTTGAAATGGCTCTTGAGCACCCTCTGTTTGAACTCCTCGTAGTCTGCGTCGGTCAGCGCAAACTCGCTGGCGGGCGCGATGGTGGGATGCTTGGCGATGTAGTCAATCTCAAAGTTGTGCACCAATTCGTCACTGTCGCGCATGGCGGCCAGGTAGTAAGTGATATTGGGCAACGAGTCAGGCTTCACTTCCACCTCGGGCTCGATGCCACCACCGCCCTTCACCAGACGGCCAGCCGCAGTGTGATAGTTGCCCGACAACGAGTCGGACACGGCCTCAGCGCTTCCGCCATTGGCATGATGGTAGGTCACCTTCTGTATGCATCGTCCACTGGGGATGTAGTATTTGTTGGTCGTGAGCTTCATCTGTGCGTTGTAAGGCAAGTCTATCATCGTCTGCACCAGTCCCTTGCCATAGGTTTTCGTGCCCATGATGACAGCTCGGTCGAGGTCTTGCAGCGCGCCGCTCGTAATCTCAGAGGCCGACGCCGACGAGCCGTTGACCAGCACCACTACGGGCATCACGGTGTCGACAGGCTCCACAGTGGTCAGGTAGTCGTGGTTCATGCGCTTCACCTTGCCGCGGTTGCTTACCACAAGCTTGCCCTTAGGCACGAAGCAGTTGACGATGTTCACAGCTTCCATCTCTGACCCGCCGCCATTGCCACGGAGGTCAAAGACCAGTCCTTTCATACCGTTCTTCTTCATGTCGATGATGGCATTGCGCACCTCCTTGCCACAGCCCTCCGTGAAGGAATAGAGGTTAAGGTATCCGAACCCATTGGACTGGACGCCGTAGTAAGGGATGGCAGGCATCTGAATGAGGCGTCTCGTCACCTTGAACTTCATGTCCTTGCGTGTCGAAGGGCGATGAATCTTCAGTTCGAAGGTCGTCCCGCTCTCGCCCCTAAGATGCTCCGACACATAATCGTTGGTCTGCTTGGTCATGTCCTCGCCATCGATGCTGAGGATGATGTCGCCCTTGCGCAGTCCCACCTCGGCGGCCGGCATGTTCTCATAAGGCTCGTCGATACAGACGCGGCCGAGCTGATAATTGTAGCGTATGAGCGCGCCGATGCCCGCATATTTGCCCGTGAGCATCATCTTCAAGTCCTTCTGCTTGTCCTCCGGGTAATAAACGGTGTAAGGGTCAAGACTTCTGAGCATCGAGTTGATGCCGTTGCCCACCACCTCATTGGGGTCAAGCGTATCGACATACATCAAGTCGAGATTCTTGTATATGGCATTCAGAATGCCGAGGTTCTTTGCCACGTCAAAGTTGTGGTCATTGTTTTGGGCCATGGCTCCCATGGCACTCAACCAAAGTCCCACGGCCAAAATCAGTCTTCTCATGTTGCGAACGTTCTATAAGTAATGCGTTGCAAAGATACAAACAAAATCGATAGTGGCCATCAAGAATGACAATTTTCTAAGCTGTGGCTTACATTCCCTGCAACTTTTTCAGGGCCACGACAGCCTGGTTATAGTCGTTGATGGCCGAGGCGCGCTTGAGCTGGGCGTCAATATCCTTCTCCAAGGCGTCGACATACTCCACATAGCTGATCTCGCCGCTGGCATAGTCGTGGGCGCTCAACCGGCTCATCTCAGCCGCGTCAGCGTTGCCCGACGCGACATAATACTCCATGCGTTTCTTCGCCACCAGCATGCTGTTGACCGCCGCAGCATAAGCCTCCTGTTGCTCTTGAGCCTGGCTGTCGAGCTGGAGCTGCGTCATCTCGCGCTCTTTCTTGGCCGCCTTGACCTTGGCCCTTGTGCTGCCGTTGAAGAGAGGCAGGCCGACGCCCACCTCGAAGCCCATGAAATTGCCGTTGTTCCAACTGCGGTCCACATGATAAGGGTTCCATCCCTTGATGACCATCTGCGTGCGGAGGGCCAAGCTAAGCGAGGGAGCGTAGTCACTCTTGGCCACCTTCACGGCCTGGTCGGCCACCTTCATGCGGGCGTTGGCCAACAGTCCGTCGGGCGTCTGGGCATAGCTGAACCCGCCGTCTGCGCCCTCGGCAATGGGGACGAGCGACGTGTCGGCAGGCTGGATGGTGCCTGTCGCACCTATCAGGCGTGCCAATGTAGCCTGCACCTTGGCGCGGTCGGCCATCGCCATATCGGTCTCCAGCAGGTTGTCTTGCAGCATCCGACGGGCCGACAGGGGCTCCACCTGCCGCACGTCGCCCGCCTCATAGCGCTTGGCGGCCATGTCGGAATAATCCTGCAAAAGCGAGTCTTGGCGCTGCAGGATGCGGATGCGCTCGTTCTGGTAGAGCAACTGGCAATAGAGCGAGGCCACCTGGCTTCGCACCTCATTGCGAAGCACGCCAGCCTCGCCCTCGGCGACCTGTGTCTCGGCCTTCAACTGGTGGCGTCGAGCCACATAGACCGTAGGAAACTCCATCTCCTGCGAGAGCGTCAGCGCATTGTCGGGCGTGGCTCCCGAGGTGGGATCCTGTCCGAAAGTCAAGTCGGTCTTGCCGAGGTCCCATGCCGTCCCCTGCAAGGCCTGGGCGCGCTCCACGCCCTTGCGGGCGGCTTGCAGCGACAGGTTGCCTTGACTGGCGCGGTCCATGCACTGCCGCAAGGTAAGCCGTTCCACGGTATTTCCGCTTATTGAGGGATGAGTAGCCACAGACTGCTGGGCCACCAAGGGAAGTGAAATCAATGAAAAAACAATCAGAGGAAACAATTTTGTTCTCATGATATTTGATGATTATTAAAGGTGGGTTCTATAAATTAGCTTTGTCAGATTTTGAGACTCTTTTTGAGGTCATAGTGTCAGTGAGTGAGGGAGTATAGCGGGCTATACGACCGAACTAACTGGCGCTATGGACCAAATAAGAGGCCAAAAGATGGCAAAACGTAACCCTTCATATGTTTCGTTATCTAATGGTGGTAATTTATAGAAACCACCTAAAGCGTTATCCAACGGCTGCAAAGTTAGCGATTATCCGTGAAGAACGCTTGTTTCAGTCTTGAAAAGTTCGTCATTCGCCCCTGTTTTTCGGTTGTCTTGACATCTATCGCTTTGTGAAAGTCTTGTAGATGGCCGGCAACACAAACAAGGTGAGCAGCGTGGAGGTGATCAGTCCGCCGATGACCACGGTGGCCAACGGCCGTTGCACCTCAGCGCCGTCTCCATGGCTCATCGCCATCGGCAGGAAGCCCATGGAGGCCACGAGTGCCGTGATGAGCACGGGGCGCAGGCGTATCATGCAACTGTCCGTGATGCGGCGCGTGATGTCGGTCACGCCGTCACGCTGCATCTGGTTCATCTGGCCGATGAGCACGATGCCGTTGAGCACCGCCACGCCAAAGAGAGCGATGAAGCCCACCCCGGCGGAGATGCTGAAATTCATGCCCCGAGCCCACAGGGCCCACACGCCACCGATAGCCGCGAAGGGAATGGCAGAAAAGACGAAGAGCGACTCGCGCAAGTTTTTCAGCGTGGCATAGAGCAAGAGGAAGATCATCAGCAAAGCCATGGGAATGACGATGAGCAGGCGTTGCGTGGCACTCTGGAGGTTTTGGAACTCGCCCCCATAGGTGTAATAGTAGCCCTCGGGCAACTTCAGCTTGTCGGCCAGCACTTTTTGGATGTCGGCCACGGTGCTTTGCACATCACGCCCCTTGACGTTGAAGCCCACATAGATGCGCCGCGCGCCATCCTCATGGCTGACCTGCGCCGGCGCCGACACATACCGCACGTCGGCCACTTCGCGAAGGGGCACGGAGGCTCCGACCTGCCCAGGTAGCGGGATGTAGAGGTTTTCGATGGAGCGCTCGTCGTTGCGCAAGCGCTCATCGAGGCGGAGCACCAGGTCGAACTTGCGTTCGCCCTCAAACACGCTTCCCGCCACGCCACCGGCAAAGGCCGTCTCAAGCACCTGGTTGACATCGCTGACCGAGAGGCCATAGCGCGCCATGCGCTCATGGTTGTAGACCACCTGTATCTGGGGCAGGCCCGTGATGCGCTCCGTGAAGACGTCGGCCACGCCAGGCACATGCTCTATGAGCTTGCGAATCTTGCCCGCCTGCTGGGCGAGCGTCGCCATGTCGTCTCCAAAGACCTTGATGGCCACATCCTGCTTGATGCCGGTCATCAGTTCGTTGTTGCGCATCTGGATGGGCTGCGAGATTTCCGCGTCGATGCCGGGAATGGTACGCAACACCTCCTCCATCCGCTCCATGAGCTCGGGTGCGGTGCGCGCCGAGGTCCACTCGGCCTTCGGCTTCAGCGCCACCATGATGTCGGCACGCTCCACGGGCATGGGATCCGTCGGGATCTCCGCGCTTCCGATGCGGCTCACCACTTGCTTCACCTCGGGGAAACGGTCACGAAGCAACTTCTCGGCCTGTGTCGTGGTGGCCACCATCTGCGAGAGAGAGGTGCCTTGCGCCATGCTCATCTCCACGGCAAAGTCGCCTTCCTCAAGGTTGGGGATAAACTCGCCGCCCAAGTACTTGAACCCTACCACGCTGACACAAAAGACGGCAATGGTGGCCGTGATGATGTCCTTGTTTTGTCGCAAGGCCCGGCGGAGCAGGGGCCCGTACCACTGTTGCAATTTGCCTATGATGCGGTCGGCGATGTTTTCACGGGTCTTCAGCTTGCGGTCGAGCAGCAGACTGCTCACCATCGGCACGTAGGTGAGCGACAGCAGGAACGCTCCGAGGATGGCAAAGAACACCGTGAGCGCCATGGGGCGGAACATCTTGCCCTCGATGCCCGTAAGGGTCAACAGGGGGATGTAGACAATCATGATCATGATCTCGCCATAAGAGGCGCTCCGCCGGATCATGGAGGCGGAGGCAAAGACCTCGTCGTCCATCTGCTTGCGGGTCAGGGCACGTTGCCCCGCATATTTTCCCGAGAGCAGCGAGGCCCCATGAATGTGGGTCACCACCGCCTCGACGATAATCACCGCGCCGTCGACTATCATGCCAAAGTCGATCGCGCCCAGGCTCATCAGGTTACCATCGATGCCGAACGTCTTCATCATGCCGAATGCGAAGAGCATGCTCAACGGGATGACACTGGCCACCACGAGTCCCGATCGCCACGACCCCAGGAAGAGGAGCAACACGAAGATGACGATGACGCCGCCCTCGACGAGGTTGCGCGCGATGGTTCCCTCCACACGCTTGACCAGGTCGGTGCGGTCGATGAAGGGTTCCACCACCACCCCTTCGGGCAAAGACTTCTGTATGTCGGCCATGCGTTGCTTGACACGGCGGCTCACCTCCTGGAAGTTCTCGCCCTTGAGCATGATGGCTATGCCGCAGACCACCTCTCCCTCGCCATTGCGCGTGACGGCCCCGAAGCGTGTGGCGTGTCCCTGTTGCACCGTGGCCACGTCGCCGACGCGCACCGGATGGCCGTCAATGGTCTTGACGGCAATGTTCGCGATGTCAGCCATCGTCTTGACGACGCCTATCCCGCGTATGTAATATTGGTTGGCGTCTTGCTCGATGTAACTGCCCCCCGTGTTGGCATTGTTGTCTTGCAAGGCCTGGTAGATGTCGGCCAGGGTGACGCCTGTGGCATTGAGGCGCTCGGCGTCGATGGCCACCTCATACTGCTTCACATAGCCGCCCCAGCCGCTCACCTCAGCCACACCGGGCGTTCCGGCCAGTTGCTTGCGGATGATCCAGTCTTGGTAAGTGCGCAGCTGGGTGAGACTGTACTTCTTCTCGTAACCTTTCTTGGCACGCACCGTGTAGTGGTAGATTTCGCCGAGGGCGGTGGCGATGGGCCCCATCTCCGTGGACGCGTTTCGCGGAAGGTCCTTGGCCACATCGGCCAGCACCTGGCTGACCTGCGCCCTTGCCCAATAGATGTCGGCATCGTCGTCAAACACCAGCGTGATGACGCTCAGCCCACTGCGCGAGATGCTGCGGCGTTCCTTCAGCTTCGGCACGTTGGCCAGCGCCATCTCCACGGGCGAAGTGATGTATTGCTCCACCTCCTGGGCGCCCAACGACGGGGCTTGGGTGATGACCTGCACCTGGTTGTCGGTGATGTCGGGCGTGGCGTCGAACGGGAGGTGGACGAGCGACCATGCGCCCCATGCCACAAGCGCCACGGTGAGCACGCCCACCACCAGCTTGTGCCTAATCGAGTATTCTATGAGTTTCTGAAACATGGCTCTTCATCTTTTGGTCAATGTTCGCCATGCTCGCCTGTCATGGACGCGAGGTAATAAGCGTTGTCGGTGACTATCTCCTGTCCCTTGCGGATGTGCTCGCACAGCTCCACCTGGGTGTTGCCGTCCTTCGACGAGCCTATGGTCACCTCATGGCGCGAGAAGCTGTAGCCCCCGGCACGCTTGCCGTTGAGCGCGAAGATATAGCTCTTGCCGTCTGCCTTGACGATGGCCGTGCTGGGCAATGTCTCTGTCTCACGCCTGCCGACAACGATCACGCCGTCGACATACATGCCGTCGACCAGCGAGCGCCCTGCCGCGTCATGCAGGCGGACGTGCACCGCCACGGTCTTGGCGCCTGGGTTGAAGTAGCTGTTGACGCCATAGACGGTTCCCGTGACGCGCTTGCCGGGCTGGTTGGTGACGGCGAGCTGCACGGCCTGTCCCACCTTCACCTTGTCGAGGTCTTTCTCGAAGACATTGACGTCACACTCCAAGGCGGCGTTGTCGCGCACCTGCATGAGCGACGTCTGCATGTCGACATAGCTCCCCAGGGAGGCGCTGATGCTACTCACGGTGCCACTGATGGGCGCGTGGACGGGGAATGTGGTGGCGAAGCGACCTTGCGCCACACGGGCTGGGCTGACGCCCACCTGCTGCAGCTGGCGCGCCAGGCCGGCCAAGTTGGCCTCAGCGACGCGCAGTTCCTTCTCTGCCTGCTGCAAGTTGCGCTCCACTCCCGCCCCGTTCTTGCGGAGCTTCTGCTGCCGCTCCATCTCGAGGCGCGCAAACTGCGACTGTCGCAAGGCCGAATAGTACTCGCGCTGCATGGCGACAATGTCCGTGTTCTCGATCATGGCGACCACCTGTCCCTTCCTGACGGCCTGTCCGTCGCTGACCAGGATGCGCTTGACCACGCCGCCCATCAGCGAGGTGACATCGCCCATGGCCTGTGGCCGGAGCGTCAGCTGCCCATTGACGGGTATCGACGTGTCCATGGGTTGGCGCGTCACTTGCCCCAGCCGGATGTCGGCCACCTTCATCTGTTGCAGGGTGACACCGATGTTGTCCACATCCACATGCTCCTCATCCTCGTGGGCATGTGCCTCAGCCGTGGTCTTGGAGAGCATGGAGAAGCCCAGGATGGCCACTGCCGTGATGGCCACAATAATCAATAAGCGTTTCGTCATGGGTTTGATTTTTAATTTTGCCACAAAGATAATAATAAGGCAATGCAACCCAGTTGCAAGCTTGTCGGGCGACAAACTTTGCAACCAGGTTGCAAAGAACTACCTGATCATTTTTGGCCTGTCCTAAAAATTAGAATTACAAGTAAGCCTGTTAAACAGGCATTTACTTTTCGGCCTTATAAAAATCAAAACTAAACCATAAACATTATTTTCCCCCATTTCATCGGATTTGGCATAGCGAAGACTGGCCTTTTCGGCCCATTTCATCGGACGAAGGAGTCTTCAAGGGAACTACACAGCAACGGATAATCCCGCTGCCGCTATGCGCCGGCTTTCCGGCAGCCACGCCATCCGTACCACAGGATGACGAACTCACACACAAGGGCGATGACCCACGTGAACTGCCATGACCCCAGCCAGTCGGCCACGGCGCCCTGCAAGACGGGAAACACCGCTCCGCCAAACACGCCCATCATGAACACGCCCGATGCCTCGGACGTGTATTCGCCCAATCCATCGACTGCAAGCGTGAACACGCAGCTCCACATGACCGAATGGAAAAGGCCCACAGCGGCCAGGAGCCACAGGTTCTCCGTGAGCATCGACAGCGTCATCAGCACAATGGCACCCACCGTCACGGTGATGAGCATGGGGCGCGGGGCGATGTTTTTCATCGAAGCCGACAGCATGCGCCCCACGAGGAAGCCACCCCAATAGATTGTTGCGAGCAAGGCGGGTGAGAGTTCGGCCCCGTTGTTGACCAGTTCCATGGCGTGCAAGTTGATGTTGCTGCCGATGCTCACCTCCGTTCCGACATAGAAGAAAATGGTGATGACGCCATATTTCAAGTGGCGGAACGACCACACACTGCGCTTGCCCTTGGCCGGCGAGCCCTCCGCGCCTTTTCCCGAAGACCGCGTGCCCTCGATGTCAGGGAGCGACAGGCGGCGCGTGATGAGCGTGGTGACGATGACACAGATGGTCATGAGCAAAAAGGGCGACACCAGTTGGTCAGCCGTCACGCTGTTGAGCGACACGCCGGCAAACATGACACTGGTGACGAAGAGCGGGGCGATGGTCGTGCCGAAGGAGTTGACAGCGCAGGTGAAGTTCATGCGCTGCACGGCGCTGGTGCCCTGCAGGGGATAGGCGGCGATGTAGGGGTTGATGACCACTTGCAGCATGGCCGCAGCCGTGCCCATGAAGAACGAGCCCAGGAGAAACACGAAATATCCGAAAGGCACGAAGTCGCCACGGGTCGTGATGCCCTTCTCGGGCAGATACTGGGCGATGACCGCCGACAGGGTGTAGAAGACAAGCCCGCACACCATGACACCGAGCGAGAACACGAGGGTGCGCTTGTAGCCGATGCGGTTGAGCATGCGGCCCGTGCGTGAGCTGTTGAGGAGATAGCCCAGGAAGAAGGCAAAGGATATGAATGTGGTGAGCGCATTGCGCATGGTGGTCACTTCCGAGAGAAAGGCCACCTTGAGCGGTCCCTGGCACTGCCCGTTGACCGTGGTGAGAAAACCGACGATGAAATAGATGAACGTGAGCAGCAAAAAGGGGCCCGCAGCCTTGAGGGAAAACTGTTTCATAAGGCTTGAGGTGCTAAGATGTGAGAAAGAGCCTGGCGGGCGACGGAGACGGATGGCCGCCGACACCCGCCAAGGCTTACAGTTCAGAGTATCTCTTCGAGTGTCTTCATGGCGCCCTTTTCGCGGATGCTGTCCACCATCTGCAGGTAGGGCTTGGTGAAGCGACTGGCCGCGCGCAGATCGGTGCTGCGGAAGGGCGAGAGGGCCAGGAAGTCGAGCGGCTCGTCGCTTCCTATGAGCTGCCAGTCGGCATCGGTGAGCCACGGGTCCGCCACCTCAAACTGCTCGCCGTTGTCGTCGGTGTGATACTTCAGGTAGTGGCGATAGGCCGCGAAGAGATAGGCCACACGGGTGAGATCCTTGTCGTCGCGGATCATTTTCTCAAGGTTGGGCATCACGTAGACTGGGAACTTCGACGCGCCGTCGAAACAGAGGCGAGCCACCTGGTCACTGACCGAGCGATTGCCAAAGCGCTCACAGAGGGTTTGCTTGTAGAGCTCAAGGTCGGTGTCTGTCGGCGCGGGCACATACGGGGTGATGTCGATGTCCATAAATTGCCGCACGAGTTTGGCGATACGCTCATCGTGCATGGCGGCGTCCACCTTGCGGTAACCGTAGAGGAACGAGGGATAGCTGAGCAGCGTGTGTGAGGCGTTGAGCAGCGAAAGCTTCATGTTCTCAAATGCCGTCACATCGTCGGTCATCTGTGCTCCCACGCGCTCCCATGCTGGGCGTCCGGCCGCAAACTTGTCTTCGACGACCCACTGGATGAAGTCCTCACAATAGACGGGCGCCTGGTCGTGTGTGCCGTTGTGCTCATTGAGGCGCTGGACGTCCTCCGGACGTGTGGCGGGCGTGATGCGGTCGACCATCGAGTTGGGGAACGTCACGTGCTGGCGCATCCATGCGGCGAGCTCCTTGTCTTGCGCCTCGACAAACGACATGAAGGCGCGGCGGGCGGTGTTGCCGTTGTGCTGCAAGTTGTCGCACGAGAGAATGGTGATGGGGCCGGCCCCGAGGGCCTTGCGGCGGCGCAGTCCCTCGGCCACATAGCCAAAAGCAGTCTGCGGGTCGGCGGGGTTATCGAGGTCGTGCGCCACCTGTGGGTTGTCGAGCATGAACTCGCCCGTCTGCCGCGAGATGTTGTATCCGCCCTCGGTGATGGTGAGCGTGATGATGCGAATGGCCTTGTCGGCAATCTTGTTGAGGATGGCCTCTTTCTCCTCGATGCCCCAATAGAGCTCCACCAGCGCGCCCAGCCGATAGACCTCGTTATGGCCATCGCGACCGCAGACGGTCAGCGTGTAGATGCCGTCCTGGGCCTTCAGCGCACGGTAGAGGCGCTCGTCGCTGGGGAGAATCATGGCTCCGCAGATGCCCCAATCCTGCTGCTCGGGATACTCAAGCAGATGGGAGGTGAGATACTCAAGGTGTGCGCGATGGAAGTTGCCGACACCAAAATGGAGGATACCAGCCTTTACCGCCTGGCGGTCAAAGGAGAACGTGTTGATGAAAGTAGTTGCCATATTTTTTGGATTTTAGTTGTTTTTTCGTTGGCAAAATTATGAACGAAAACAACGATGGCAAAGAAAAAAAGTGGATGAAATGCTGGGAACGTTTGCGGTAACGTTCCCAAAATCTGCAAACGTTTTAAAACGGCGCTTGCGACAGGGTTCGACTACGGGACGGCCTCATGCCGCAAGCGTCACGGCAGACGGCTCACTCGCCCGTCGACTCCCTGCATTTCATCTCCGTGCGGAGCACCACACGCCGTGCCGGGGCCTCGGGATGGTTCACGCGCTCGAGGACCATGTCGGCCGCACGCTGCCCCATCTCGTGGAGCGGAGGCTCGGCGGTCGTCAGCCGGGGGAAGACAATGGTCGACAGTTCGGTGCCAGAGAAGCCAGCCACGGCCACGTCCTCGGGCACGCGGCGCCCCAGTTGGCGCAGGCGGTTCATCGCCCCGATGGCCAGTGTGTCGGTGAAGGCGTAGATCGCGTCAAAGGCCACGCCCCGGCCGACGAGGCTGTCGACGGCGGCTGCACCGTCGGCAAAGGTCATGCCGGTCTTCATGACAAGGCCTGGGTCATAAGCCTGAAACTTCTCCATCGCCTCGCGATAGCCGTGCCCTCGCTCCACCGTGTTGTAGATGTCGTCGGGACCGCTGAGGTAGGCGATGCGGCGACGTCCCAGGCGGATGAGGTGCTCGGTCATGAAATAGGAGTCGTTGTTGTCGTCGATCATCACCTGGGGCATGTTGTCCATGCCGTGTGGGATGCGGTCGTAGAACACGATGGCCATGCCGGCCTCGGCCAACCGCCGGTACATCTCCTCGTTGTGGCGATAGCTGCAAAGGCTCACGATGAGCCCGTCGACCATAAACTCCTCCATCATCTTGAGGTTCTCAAGCTCGCGCTCGGGGTTCTCGTCCGACTCGGCTATCATCACCTTTTGGTTGTTCTTGTAGAGCACGCTCTGTATGCCGGCTATCACCTGGGCGGCATAGGGCGTGTGCATCTCGGGCACGATGACGCCAATGGTGTTGGTCCGGCCCATCTTCAGGTTCATGGCCACCGGGTTGCGACGGTAGCCCAGGCGCTCAGCCTCCCGGATCACCGCCTCGCGTGTCTCCCGGCGGATGTTCTTGTCATTGGTGAGGGCGCGAGACACCGTCGACACCGACAGGCACAATGAGCGCGCTATGTCCTTGATTGTCACATGTTTCATGGCAGGTAGGAATAATGTCTTTAAGTTTTGCTGGGGCCAAAATTAACAAATAATCGTGGAACAGGAAAATTTATCCGCGACAAAAGAATGACTTTTCCGTCATCGGATAGGTTCATGGCGAAACTTCCCACACACCCATATATCAGGTTTTACCACGCACCATTGAGAAACGGAGAAAGGAAGGTTTGTTTACAAAAGTGCTCTCCAGAATGGCGCAGAAGCCAACAAACAATCTCTTGGCGACAAATGAGCAAAAAACAGAAGCCATAAGCAACAAATTGACAATCAACGCCTTATGAAAAGCCGCCACGAAAATCACTTGCGTTTCAAGCTCGTCTGCCTGCGAAAGC
>DAIOEQ010000043.1:4126-12606 GCA_036746215.1 Prevotella sp. | reverse complement strand
GACCAAAAAACAAGACAAAATCCATGCGTCTTAGCCTCCTTCCGCAGTATAGTCTGCTGTTAACGGATGTTAATCCTGTCACAATTATGCCATTCCATTCGTAACTAAATTGTCGCCCAAGACCAAGCAGCGTTGCGCGGAAGAAGGCGGAAAGTTGACAAAAAGCAATTAAGAACAGCATCCATGAAAGCAATCAGACACACCGTCATGCCGATGGCCCTCCTCGTCTTGCCGCTCACGCTTGCCGCGACGCAAGCGCAAGCGCAGGCCCCGCAGGCGCCAAAGACCGTGGCGCAACAACACGCATCCGAATTCACCGTCAAGGGCCTCGTGGCCGACTCGCTGACCCGGGCCCCGGAGATGTACGCCACCGTGAAAATAACGCGCCCCGACACGCCCGACCATGCCGTCAGCCTGGCGGCCACCGACGCCAACGGCGCCTTCGTGGCCAAGTTGAAGGAGGCGGGCGACTACACGTTGACCCTGGTGGCCGTGGGGCGGAAGCCCGTGACGCGCCGCTTCACGGTGTCGGGCGATCACGCCACCGTCGACCTCGCCACCCTGCTGGTGGCCGACCTGCCGACGGAGCTCAAGGGCGTGGAGGTCGTGGGGCAGAAACCACTGGTCAAGGCCGACATAGACAAGATAGCCTACAACGTCGAGGAAGATCCCGACGCGAAGACCAACAACGTGCTCGACATGCTGCGCAAGGTGCCCCTGGTGACGATAGACGGCGACGAGACCGTCAAGGTGAACGGCAGCACCGGCTTCAAGGTCTACGTCAACGGGCGGCCCAACAACATGATGTCAAACGACCCGAAGACCATCCTCAAGAGCATGCCCGCCTCGTCGGTCAAGCGCATCGAGGTCATCACCAACCCCGGCCCGAAATACGATGCCGAGGGCGTGAGCGGCATCCTCAACATCGTCACCGTGGGCAAGGGCATCGAGGGCTACACCGCCACCCTGAGTGGCAGCTACTACAAGACCGGCGCCGGCGGGGCGCTCTACGGCACCGTGAAGCAGGGCAAGCTCACCGTCAGCGCCAACTATTCCTACGACTATTACGACGCGCCCAAAAACTACACCCGGGTGCGCGACACCTTCACGGGCGACCCCGCAACGCCCTCGGCCCACAACTCGACCGCTTACGAGGAGAACAAGTACAGCAACTCGTCGCACACGGCCAATGTCGAGGCGAGCTACGAGGCCGACTCGCTGCGCCTCTTCACCCTGGGCCTCGGCCTGTTTGCCAGCGACAACCCCGGACATGGCTTCGCGTCGACCGAGGCCGTGAGCCCAACCGACCTGTCGACACTCTACGCCTACAACCGCACCTACCACTCCACGGGACGACCTTATTACATTACTGCCAGCCTCGACTACCAGCGGTCGTTCGCCCACGTCAAGGACCGCCTGCTCACCTTCTCCTACCGGCTCAACGCCAACCACAGCATGATGGACGGCTACTACGACTACACCGACCGCCAGGCCACCGACGCCTGGGCCGACTTCGTGAGCCGCATACGCGACCAGCGCAGCCGCACCAACGACCGGGGGATGGAAAACACCTTCCAGGTAGACTTCACCACGCCGCTGGCCACGGCCGGCGTGCCCTACGCCTCCCGCAAGTGGAAGCACACGCTGGAGACCGGCGTGAAGTACATCTTGCGCAACAACCGCGCGCTCGACGACCGCTACACGCGCCCCGGCGAGACGGGTGAATACGCCTTCGACAACGACAACAGCTCACACTACCGCCACCAGCAGGACATCGTGGCCGCCTACCTGGGCTACGGGCTGCGGTGGCAACGCCTCACCGCCCGCCTCGGCCTGCGCTACGAACACACCGAGCAGCGCATGAAATACGCGCTCGGCAACGGCGAGAACTTCTCCTCGCGCTTCGACGACCTCGTGCCGTCGGTGGCCCTCGCCTACAAGCTCAGCGACGAGCAGAGCCTACGCCTGGGCTACAACACGCGCCTCTTGCGCCCGGGCATCAACATGCTCAACCCCTACCTCGACCAGCGCAACCCCGCCTACCTGAGCCAGGGCAACCCCAACCTGAAGAGCGAGAAGGCGCACAAGTTCGTGGCCACCTACAGCTATTTCGGCTCCAAGGTGGCCCTCACCTTGAACCTCGGCCACACCTTCACCGACAACAGCGTGGAGAGTGTCATGCAGCTTGTCAACGACAATGACATCGAGGGGGTGGGCAATCCCACCGGAAAATTGGTCAACTACACCACCTACAAGAACATCGGACACATCCAGATGACTTATCTCTCGGCTTATTTCAGCTGGTACATCTTCAAGCAGACCAAGCTCTACTGCAACTCCTGGGTCGACTATTCCGACTACAACGACCGCCAGTCGCTCCACAACTACGGCTGGTACTTCAACAACTACACGGGCCTGCAGCAGACGCTGCCCAAGGGATGGAGCCTCAGCGCGGGCGTCAACAGCTGGACTGCCAATCCCTCGCTGCAGAAGAACGCCCGGGGCAACTGGTACTACCAGCTGCGTGTGCAGAAGTCGATGCTCAAGGACCGCCTCACTTTCTCGGCCTTCGGCAACGACCTCTTCCGCAAGGACCGCCACGACCGCAGCACCCTCATGGCCGACAACATGCGCTCGGAGAAAGACGAGTGGTGGAGCAACGTGCGCTGGGGATTGACCGTGAGCTGGCGCGTCGGCGAACTGAAGTCGGGCGTGAAGAAGGCCCAGAAGACCATCACCAACGACGACGTGAAGAGCGGCGGCGGAAAATGAGAGCTGTTAAAAAATGCTTAATTGCGACGTGGAATAGAAACATTTTGTACTTTTGCAAAGTCTATAACCCTGTAACAAGCCGTCGGCAGGACGGCAAAAAAGGACAAAAGATGAAAAAGATAATTTTAGCATGGATGATGCTCATGGCCGGCTTCAGCGTAGCCAACGCCCAGGCCAAGATCAAGTTTGACAAGCTCTCACACGACTTCGGCACGTTTGTCGAGAGCGAGAACGTGCAGCAGTGCACCTTCACCTTCACCAACGACGGCGACAAGCCCCTGGTGATCAACCAGGCCGTGGCCAGCTGCGGATGCACCATCCCCAAGTACACCAAGACCCCGGTGAAGCCCGGCGAGAAGGGCACCATCAGCGTCACCTATAACGGGCGTGGCCGCTTTCCCGGCCATTTCAAGAAGATGATCACCGTGCGCACCAATGGTGTGCCCGAGATGACACGCCTCTACATCGAGGGAACGATGAAGGAGAAGGCCAAGGAGTAGGGCGGGTGGCCCGCTTGACGGCGGCCCTTTCGCGCGAGCCCCAAGGCTCAACATGACGGCAACACCCTGCCGGTCACCCCCATATGCGTGGTGCCCGGCAGGGTGTTGTCGTCTTAGGGCGTGGGACGCCAGTGAGCGCCGAGTGGTTCCGGTTATGCCGATTATTTTCGCCACATCGCGATATTTTCCGATTTCTTTACTTCATGTTGCGAGCCTTTTGTGTAATTTTGTAAAGTCGTGCCCGCAGTCAGGGCATGCGCAAGACCGAACCTAAACCTAAAAGCAAAAGAACATATGCAAGAAACCGTAAAGAAAGTGTTGAGCGGCGACTTCAACAAGAAGAAGGCGCTCTGGTTCCTGTTGACCGCCCTGGTCACAGTCATCGTGTGGAACCTGCCCGCCGAGGTGTTTGGCATCGACGGGCTCACCGTGGTCCACCAGCGCGTCATCGCCATCTTCGTCATGGCCGTCATGTTGTGGCTCACCGAGGCCATCCCCGCCTGGGCCACCTCCGTCACCATCATCTTCGTGTTGCTCTTCTTCGTGAGCGACTCGTCGTTCTCCTTCATGCAGGGCACCGAGGGCCAGTATGGCCAGTTGCTCGACTCCGTGGGCATCATGGCGTGCTTCGCCGACCCCACCATCATCCTCTTCCTCGGTGGCTTCATCCTGGCCATCGCCGCCACCAAGTCGGGCCTCGACGTGTGGATGGCCAAGGCCCTCATCCGACCGTTCGGGCACCGCAGTGAGATGGTGTTGCTGGGCTTCCTGCTCATCACAGGCGTCTTCTCGATGTTTATCAGCAACACCGCCACGGCGGCCATGATGCTCACCTTCCTCACCCCCGTCTTCAAGACGCTGCCCGCCAACGGCAAGGGGCGCATCGCCCTCACCATGGCCATACCCATCGGCGCCAACCTCGGCGGCATGGGCACGCCCATCGGCACGCCGCCCAACGCCTTCGCCTACAAGGTGCTCAACGACCCCGCGGGCATGAACCTCAACATCAGCTTCGGCGACTGGATGGAGTTCATGGTGCCCCTGGTGCTCGTGCTGCTCGTCATCTCATGGCTGTTGCTCAAGACCTTCTTCCCCTTCAAGCAGAAGACCATCGACCTGGAGATCAACGGCGACATGCAGCACAACTGGCGCACCGTCGTGGTGGGCATCACCTTCGCTGTGACCATCATCCTCTGGGTGTTTGGCAAGCCCATCGGCATCAACGCCAACACCGTGGCCATGCTGCCCATCGCCGTCTTCGCCTTCACCGGTGTCATCACCGCCAAGGACCTCCAGGACATCGACTGGGGCGTGATCTGGATGGTGGCCGGAGGCTTCGCGCTCGGCATGGCCATGAACGGTACGGGACTGGCCAAGGCCGCCATTGCCGCCATACCCTTCGGCGAGTGGAGCCCCGTGGTCATCCTCGTCATCGCGGGTGTCGTGACCTATTTCCTCTCCAACTTCATCAGCAACACCGCCACGGCCGCACTGATGATCCCCATCCTCGCCGTGGTGTGTGAGGGCATGGGCGACAAGCTCAACATCATCGGCGGCACGTCGACCGTGCTCATCGGCATCGCCGTAGCCGCGTCGGCCGCCATGTGCCTGCCCATCTCCACGCCGCCTAACGCCATCGCTTACTCCACGGGTCTCATCGAGCAGCGTGACATGTCGAAGGCTGGCCTCGTGGTGGGTCTCATCACGCTCGCGCTGGGCTTCTCCCTGCTCATCGTGCTGGGCAAGAACGGCCTGCTCTGACGACCGTCTCCGCCTGTTTGCGTCTTGACAAAAACCGGAATGAGTCCCAGCCCATGCTTTGTGTTTTGACAAAAACCGGAATGAACCCCAGCCCATGCTTTGTGTTTTGACAAAAACCGGAATGAACCCCAGCCCATGCGGGAAGCCCTGTCGGGCTCTTGCCGCACGCTTGAGCCCGGTAGGGCTTCCCGCCACGCAGGTGTTTATCTTGGTTTTTGTCAAACCACATGATCCATTAGTCTCACCCGCAAACAAAAAAGCCCCCACCGCTGTCATGGCGATGGGGGCTTATGGTGTTCGCGCTTAGTGCGTGCTTACCAGATGTGCGCGCGTTGCTTCTTGGGTATGAACATCTTGTCGCCCTTCTTCACGTTGAAGGCCGTGTACCAGGCGTCAATCTGCGGCAGGGCAGCGTTCACGCGAGCCATGTTGGGAGAGTGGACGTCGACCGTCAGCAGGTATTTCACATACTCGTCGGTGGCGTTGGAGGCCCACACGCGAGCCCAGGCGAGGAAGAAACGCTGCTCGGGCGTGAAGCCGTTCTCCTTGGCCAGGGGCTTGGTCTTCATCGCGTTTTGCAGGGCCGTGAAGGCGATGTTGAGGCCACCATTGTCGCCGATGTTCTCGCCGAGCGTCTGCTTGCCGTTCACCTTCACGCCAGGCAGCACCTCAAAGTTGGAGAAGAACGTGCTCAGCACGCCGGTGCGCGCGTCGAAGTTCTTCTTGTCGGCGGCAGTCCACCAGTTGCGCTGGTTGCCGTCCTTGTCAAACTGCGCTCCCTGGTCGTCGAAGCCGTGGCTCATCTCATGTCCGATGACACCGCCGATGGCACCGTAGTTCACCGCGTCGTCGGCCTCAGGGTCGAAGAAGGGCGGCTGCAGGATGGCTGCCGGGAAACAGATCTCGTTGGTCGTCGGGTTGTAGTAGGCGTTGATGGTCTGTGGCGTCATGCCCCATTCCGTCTTGTCCACCCGCTTGTTCACGTTGCGTGCGATCTCGTCGTCGTTGTTCCAGCGGGCTATGCGCGCCATGTTCTCATAGAGCGACAGGCTGTCCACGACCTCCAGGCCCGAGTAGTCCTTCCACTTGTCTGGGTAGCCTATCTTGATGATGAAGTGGGAGAGCTTGTCCTTGGCCTGCGCCTTGGTGGCGGGGCTCATCCAGGTCAGGCCGTCGATGCGCTGTCCGAGGGCCGTCTGCAGGTTGTGCACGATGTCGAGCATGCGGTTCTTGCTCGACTCGGGGAAGTACTTCTCCACGTAGAGCTTGCCGATGGCCTCACCCAGGACGTTGCTCACGAGCGACACGGCACGTTTCCAGCGCGGGCGGTCTTGCTTGACACCGGTTATCACGCGGTTGAAGTCGAAGTCGACCTTGCGGAAGGCGTCGCCCAGTTGCGAGGCGGCGGCGCCCGAGATGACCTTCGCCTCAGCGTAGGTCTTCAGGTCGTCGAGCGGCGTGTCGGCAAGAATCTTCTCCACCTCGTGGAGCGGCTCAGGCTGGCCGAGGTCGACGCTGTCGAAGGCGGGATAGCCACCGGCCAGGAAGACGTTGCCCCAGTCGATGCCCGGATAGTCGGTGATGAGCTGCGCGTAGGTCAGCTTGTGGTAGTTGCCCTCCACGTCGCGCAGCTTCGTGCGGTCGTAGCTCGCCTTGGCTATGCGCGTCTCGATGGCGAGCACGGCCTGCATCTTCTTCTCTGCCGTGGCCTCATCGCTGCCCGTCATGGCGAAGAGCTTCTTGAGGTACGTCTTGTAGGCCTCCAGCACGCGCTTGTTCTGCGCGTCGTCGGAGAGGTAATAGTCGCGTGAGCCCAGGCCCAGGCCGCCCTGTCCCACGTAGACGATGTTCCAGTCGGCGTTCTTCTGGTCGGCGGTGACACCCACGCCAAACATCATGGTGTTCTCGCCGTTGCGGTCGAGCTCAGCCGTGACCAGTTGGTACTCCTTGCGGTTCTTGATGGCCGCGATCTTGGCCAGTGTCGGCTTGATGGGCGCGTAGCCCTCGCGGTTCATGCGCGTGGAGTCCATCATCAGGTTGTAGAGCGAGCCGATCTTCTGGCCCAGCGAGCCCTGCTTCTGTGGCGTGGAGGCGTATTGCAGGATGATGTCCTGTATGCGTTTCTGGTTTTGCTCATAGAGGTCGGTGAAGGCGCCGTTACTGGTGTGCTCGGCGTCGAGGGGATGGCTCTTCAGCCAGCCACCGGCCGCGTAGTGGTAGAAGTCGTCACCCGGCCGCACGCTGGTGTCGAGGTTCTTCGGGTCGATACCCGACTGTTGCGTGGTCTGGGCGAAGGCGGTTGTGGCACACAGGGCCAGGCCCACGAATAGCATTTTCTTGTTCATGATGATAAATGATTGATATGCAATTGCAAAGTTACTGCTATTATTTGAAATGTGTAAGGATAGTTTGTGTAAAAATTGTTATTGCGCTATGCGGAGAGATTGACTGTCAGCAGGGTGTGCGGAGACAAGTCCTATCAGGCGCAGACAAGCCTCTTCGTCTGTAATTTTTCTTAAATATTCGCATTATATAAAGAAATAATTCGATAATATCTTGCCGAAATGGGGTTTACACTTTAACGAAGAAACAACATCATGCTTAGTGAAAGTCAAAATATAGAATATAAAGAATCCTGGCGAGACGAATATCTGAAATGGATATGCGGCTTCGCCAATGCACAAGGCGGTCGCATTTTTATCGGAGTGAACGATGAAAAGCAAGTGATAGGTCTGCCTGATGCCAAGAAACTGATGGAAGACATTCCTAACAAAATTGTCAACTACCTTGGTATCGTGGAAGATGTAAACTTACTTACAGAAGAAGGGAAAGAATACATCGAGATTGTGGTGACACCAAGCAGTATGCCAGTGGCTTACCGTGGTGTTTACCACTATCGTAGTGGTTCTACCAAACAAGAATTAAAAGGACTGGCATTGCAGAACTTCATCTTGAAAAAGATGGGGCGGTCATGGGATGATATGCCAGTCGCTGGTGCCACGCTAAACGACATAGACCGTCAGGCTATCGACTACTTCTTGCGTAAAGGCATTGAAGTGGGACGTATTTCGGGTGATGCCTATACTTCATCTACTGAAGCTGTACTGCAAAGTCTGAACATGATAACAGAGGAAGGACAACTCAAGCAAGCCGCCCTATTGCTCTTTGGCAAGAATCCGAAGAGATTCTTTGTGTCTTGCGATTTCCGTGTCGGCCGTTTCCGCAATGACGAGAGCGACTTGATCACACAGGACGTTGTAGAAGGGAATATCCTGCAAATGGTAAACCGTATCATTGAATTATTGCGTTCCAAGTATCTTCTTTCACCTATTCACTACGAAGGGATAACACGTATAGAACAATTGGAAATACCCGAGGAAGTGTTGCGTGAGGCTATTTGCAACGCCATTGTTCATCGTGACTATATGGGAGTACATACACAAATGA